>JBAVCK010000028.1:0-35851 GCA_049586635.1 Bathyarchaeia archaeon | reverse complement strand
ATAATAGGCATTAGTCACAAGATCTGGCAATGGTTCATGCGGCTCCGCCTGTCTGCCGACATCCGTCTTCACCTCAGGATCGTTGTATATGTGATAGAATCTTGACTTCATGCTCTTAGTTAATCTGCCATCGTCCCTTATTACGACTCTAGGAGTTTTCACCAACCCCGATTCAATTGCGTCATTCAGGCCAAAATCACTGACAATCCAAGAAAACAGTACCTCTTCAGTAACGTTCTTTCCAGAGGGATAAAACGGCGTTGCCGAAAAATCATAGCACCTTAGGATACGGCGGCTGTTGTGAATCCTGTCGAGACCTCCAATCCAAATGGTAGCTTCCTCTGCGCTGTCTTTCATGTCTCTTTGCCTGACATATTTGCCGAAAGCTTCCGGATTCATTCTCCAAGCATGGTGGGCCTCATCATTGATCACAATGATGCTCTTTGCATTGGACATGCCACCCAGGACTTCTCTGGTGTAAGCCTCATCACTCTTCACTCCCCGTTTGTCAACGCTTCTCTTTCTCTTGATTTGTTCTTCCGTCTGCCATGACAACGCATGCCAGTTGAATACTTTCACATGCCCTTGTCTTAGTTTGTCAAGCATGTCTGGAGGAACTACATCGAACTCCAAGTAGTAATTCTGGGAGTCTGAAGGGTACAGAACCCTCAATCTGCTTTTCACAGTCAATCCTGGAGCAACTACAAGAATATTCTTCGAGAATCTCGTGTCTTTCGGGTAGGTCACCTTGTTCAAGACTTGCCATGCAACGAGCATCGCCATTACGATCGTTTTTCCGCTACCAGTTGCCATCTTTGAACAAAATCTCTGAAACGAGCTTCCATCTCCAGGAATCTCGATTCCTTGTCTTTCACTTGCAGGAGCCTCTACAAGCCAGATGAGGGTCTCTATTGCCTCTATTTGACAAAAGAAGAGCTTTGTTTCTCTCTCAGGATTCTTCCAGTGCTCCAATAGTTCCTTCGTTACGCCTGTTATCCCAGGATAGCCCTCTTCCCGCCACTTGTCAACTCTTTCCCTTATCTTGTTCACCAACGGGAGTTCAATGAAAATACCTGGATCATCAAAGCTTGCAGACGCTTCAGACGCAACAACATAACCAGCAGGTCTTCTACCCTCAACCAGCTCAAACCTTCTGATTTCCCTTATGTATTTGAGGTGTTGCCTTGGCGTTTCATAGGGATTGTTGATGATCAGATGATCTGTTGTTGTCATTCCTCCTCAACCCTTAGGACCTTCAGCGATTCAATGCCGCGGTCATCTACGATCTTGATAGCAATCTGCTTGTTATTTCCTAATTTGAAAGGGAGCGACGCATTTCCTCTGAACTTTTCGATCAGCTTTTCGTCGATTTCGGCCTTCAAATCCCTTGCTAACCGACTCCAGCCTTCGTTTTTTCCTGCCATGGGGAAAAAGACCTGTCTTGGGTAAACACTCCTTCCATCATAGTCTGTATCCAATTCCCACATGGCTACTTTTGAGACGTCTCCCGACTCTATTTCCCCTGTCTTTGTATTGTAGTAGTCAAATCCATTTACTTCGACTACATACTTGTCGCCCTGTTTTCTCATTTCAACGTCGGGTTGGCCAACAAGCCAGAATGGTTCATTACTTGTTCCCTTTTTCTTCAAATCAGAAGTGAGTAAATCTGTATTCATCTGAACTTTTAGCACGTTGACTCCGGGCCATTTGAGGTCATCAAGATCCTTGGCGGCCTCTGGATCGAACTGAAACGATGCGAAAAGAACCATTGTGGGTTTTGGAACTAATTCCTGTGCTTCCTCAATGGCTAATTCAACCTGTCTTGGCTCTAGGGGCGCATACTCAGGTCCGAATGAGATAGCTGTCGCTTTCCCATCTTTGGTGTATCCTTCTGCATGAATCCACTTTGTACCACCAAGCGGTTCAATCCTTACGAACTCAAGTACTTGCCCACCCTTTCCTCTGATCCCGTTCGAAAGCATTTGACTGATCCATTCATTCTGCCTTAGTGTTTCACCAGAGCGACTAATGCTCATATCAGCCTGAGACGACTTCGTGATTTCCTCAAAGCTTCTGGCTCCTTGCGATGGAACTGCCTCGACAGTGAAGGGTCCCGACACTCGTACCCTGGAATTGTCCTCAATTGGGCTGTCATAGAGTGTCTCTTGTTCTACAGGCTCTTGGTTGGCCACCGTTCCCAGCATGATATGCGCGATTTTTTCATAATCAAATCCGCTGTCCACTCCCTCTTTTGGCACTTTTAGCTTGAAGTATGGGAATACTGCCGTCATGAGGCGCTGTCTGGCAATCGTGATTGCTATTCGGGATGTATCGCAGGTAATCCAACGTCTTCCCCATTTCTCTGAAACAAAAGCCGTAGTACCCGACCCGCATGTAGGATCGAAAATGAGATCGCCAGGGTCTGTGGTCATAAGCACGCATCTCTCTATTATCTTCGAATTTGTCTGAACAACGTAGATCCTTGGATCGCCGAATCCTCCTCTCGCGACATCTGTCCATACATTGTTGTACGCGATTCCGGCAAAATCGTCCCAATGCCGCAAGTAGTACAGAGTTGTCTCCGTTGAGGCTAGACGATTAGCGGCCTTCAGCCTCGACATTCCAGCTTCGTCAGTCTTCCAATATGACTGCCCTCCCGGCCAGTATGTTCGGCCTTTATACTCTACTGGATACCTGCTACCGGGACTATCCGACGTCAAGTTGTCATACTTGCATAATTCCCAACCCTTCGGTACTCCCTTTGTTCTATCCACCGTTGTGACTCCGCGAATTTCCCCTTTCGGACCAATCAGCTTGTTGTAAGCATATCCTTCTTCGTCCAAAGTCTTCATTCTGTAGAGTTGGCGATATTTTGTATTCGATTTATCCTTGGCGTACCACAACAGGAAGTCGCACACAGTCGCTAGATTGGTTGTTGTGGCACTTGTGGTCTTCTGCAATATGATGATAGCAAGTCGATTCTTGTTATCAAAGATTTCATCCATGAGTTCACACACGTGATGCAAGTTGACATCACTGATCTGAACGAAAATTGAGCCTGATTCGCTGAGAAGATCACGCGCTAGCGATACTCTGTTGCGAAGGTATGTGAGATAGGAATGTATGCCTAATTCCCACGTGTCCCGAAATGCCTTAATCATCTCGGGTTCCTGATTGAGATCCTCATCTTTGCGATCATTCACATCTTTCTTGTTCACGAACGGTTGGAAGTTAGAACCATATTCGATTCCATAAGGCGGGTCGATGTAAATCATTTGCACTTTGCCAGCCAAGCCTTCCTTTTCTAACAGCGAGTTCATCACAAGCAAAGAATCGCCTGCAATCAACCGGTTTGACCATCCTTGAGCGTGTTTGTAGAATTCGATTGCTTCCCGTATCGGCGGATTGTTCTCTCTAGTCTCAAAATAATGAAACAGACTCTGCTGTTCCTGCAGTTCTCTCTTTCTCGTTTGTTCGATGATTGTCAGTGGGTCTATTCTGTCGTGTACATGCAAGGAGACAATGTCTACGTTGAAGCTCAATCCCTCCGCTTTTCCGGCCCATTGAAGCTGAGGGTCCAGGTTGGGATCAAATCGATATGTTGTTCGTCCGTTCAGATGGTCTGTCTCTGCTGTTACAAGGCCAACAGGGGGATTGTTGATCCTTTTCTGTCCATCATGAATGTACTGCTTGACAAATTTCCTTTCCATTTTCTTGGGCATTTGTGAGGACCAGAACATCGTGCGCTACCTTATCATTCCACACCTTCATTATTTCGGTTGTTATTTTCCAGAATACCGAAGCGCGATCCATGTTCCCATATTCGTGTTGGGCCTAGAAGACTAACGTTCATTGTGCGTCGGCACATTTGACTTGAACTGCCTTGAAGTATTTTGCTGTGGTTTTCTGGGGGGGGTGTGGGTCAGCTGGTGCGAGCACAGCAAATTGAACTTAGCTTATGGCCGTCTCTCATCGTGCGAATCACGTTTGAAGGTTAGTAGTTTTTTCGGGCTCTTCTTGCTTTGTTTTGATCTCTTAGTACTTGCCGTATTATTTTTGGCGCGTTGTAACGCGGGAACTTCCTTACCGTCAATTCGGGATTCTGTTCAACCATCCCATGCAAGAGTCCGTCGGCAACCCAAAACTACGGATTGTCGCGTGCTGGAGGGTGCATCAGCGAATCAATTAGTGCGTTGAACTCACCATCGGTGTAAGGCATACCTTTCTTACGGGGCAAGAGTTTTCACGTACCAATGACTAAGGCGCCATCTAAACGCTGCGCGAAAAACCGATTTTTCACTGTTATTCTGTTGCCGTTTGTGTTATTCCGTTTCAGACTTTGTCATTGCCAGTTAGGACGCTGTTCTCTCCCTTAATGTTCGGTCGTGTCTGATCGTGTTTCGTCGTTCTTGGTCGTTGCTTGTAGCGATTTATCGATTTTAGTCAGTAAGTATTGGTAAACGATCAAGAAACGTCGTGAAATCATCGGGCAATATCCAAGCATAATTGCGTTATTGTCCCCAATCAACGATGTGGGCCATCACAGTACCCTGTTGCGCGGTTAACGGTTGTCGTACGCTCGCGTGTGGCACAACTGAGTCCCTCTGGCATGGGTTTCCGTGGTCCCACCTTCGCGTCAGTCGTTCGAATAAGGCTGATTTCGGCGTTGTTTGCGGTCGTTTGTATTCGTTCGTCGTCTATTCATATTTCTCATTGCGGTAGTCTCGTTTTGATTTGATATGCCGCCGTTGCGATCTCATGCATGGGCATCGCGCGCACTGTGATATTCGACTCTGTTGCAATCATACGTCTCGAACTTTACTTAGTCTGACCGTATCGGAGCCGTACTGAAGCCGCATCGAAGCCGTCAAGACATTAGGTTAGTGCGGCCTTAGAAGGCCAAAGGTCTTTTAATCGAAACAGTGGAAACGTTTCAGTGTTGGCGAATTCTCTTTGCCAGTTGAGGTACCTGTGAATGATACGCTGGGTAACGTGATGAGCAGCCCAGTCACGACAATGGATTCGAAGCGTACGCTTGGTGATGCTGCGCAACTGATGATTCGACATGACATAGGATCGGTTGTTGTGGTCGAAGGCAAGAACCCTGTCGGGATAGTTACTGAGCGAGACATAACGAAGCAAGTAATCAAAGGAAAGGACGTGCTCAAGAAACCCATCAAGCAGGTTATGTCTAAGCCACTTCTTACCGCGACGCCGAACCTGGCCGTTCAGGAAGCATTTGAATTAATGCTCAAGAACAAGGTCAGGCGGTTGCCGATTCTTGATGGCAAAGAGTTGAAAGGAATAGTGACGACGCAGGACATTATGCGGTGGGTCCTCCGCGTTTCTTACGAGCCCAACGTTCCAAAGCACATCAAAGCAATCCTAGAAGCACGTTAACCCGCACTATCTCTGAATATCGCTACCGTTACCTCTGTCACTAAGAGAACCGTTTGGAAAAGGGGAATAAATTCTGAGGGTTGCAATCTTCGGTTCGGGTTTGATGGGGTCCGCGATAGCACGGGATCTAGTGGGGTCGAAACTTGTTGACGAGGTTAAGGTTTATGATGTTGATCGAAACCGCCTAAACGCCCTCGCGCGAACAGTGCATTCAGGCAAACTATCTGTCAAAGCCCATGACGTACGCCGTCGCTCAGGCACCGCCAAGCTTCTGAAGAGGTTTGACGTTGGCGTAGGGGCCCTGCCCCACGGCTTGAGTGAATATGCTATTGAATCAACAATTCGGGCCGGAGTGAATTTCGTTGACTTGATCTTCGGATGGCGATTCGGACAAAGAGAAATCCATACAGCAGCACGGAAAAGGGGGATTACAATCATACCCGCGTGCGGGCTGGCTCCTGGCTTAACCAATCTTCTCGCTATGGCTGGGGCAGAACAGTTGGATGAGGTCCGCGAGGTTCACATAAAGGTCGGCGGTATACCAGAACGGCCAAGGCCCCCGCTGAACTACCGAATCGTCTTCTCCTTTGAAGCGGTGCTTGAAGAGTATCTTCGGAAAGCAAGAATCATCAAGAACGGGAAAGTCAAAGATGTCCCTGCCCTAACTGGGCTCGAGAAGATAACCTTCCGCCCCCCTATTGGAGTATGCGAATGCTTCTACACCGATGGGCTCTCAACCCTCGTACAAACACTAAGAGGAGTACGTGAAATGGATGAAAAAACAATCCGTTGGCCCGGCCACGTTTCCCAAATCAAGACTCTGATAGAATGTGGGCTACTCGAAAACAACCCAGTCCGATTCGATGGGAGGCTGGTTATTCCACGAAAGCTTGTGGGCAAGATTCTGTCAGATCGAATCAGTCTGGGTAAAGAAAGAGACCTAACCTTGCTCAGAGTCGACGTATCTGGGAGGAGGCGCAATGCGAGCGTTCACCGTCGGTATGAGATGGTAGACCACTATGATGGGAGAGTGGGAATGACATCCATGGCCCGCACCACCGCCTTCCCATGCTCAATCGCTGCACAGATCCTCGGTACAGGCGAGGTGGTCAAGAAAGGACTCGTTCCACCAGAACTCGCCTTTAGAGGAGCATTTCGCGAGAAATTCCTCGGATACTTGCGTTCGAGAGGGATGAAAATCACTTCAAGAGTCATGCGGTAGATTGATTTCGCTTCTTTCAACGCATCCCAATTCGTCAAATGAGTTTCTATTTGCCTTCCATTGCGAAAACCGGTTATGGTAACCATTGAGTTGTCTTATATCAAATTCTGAGTTAACGACCGCAAAGACGGAGCGGGAGCTGAATTCAACTAATGGCGGGTCCCGAGAAAACTCGAATGGACACGGTTGCCGATGTAATGACGGAATGGGTAGTCACGGTCGGCCCGTCCGACTCACTCCTGACCGCGCGAGACCTGATGACGCGTAACCGAGTATCTCAACTCGTAGTCGTGGACGAACGTAACCGGCCTGTCGGCTTCATATCCAAGAGGACGATCGCCCAGTTTCTCCTAGAGGACTCCACAACACGCGGCCTAGGGGAGATACGAGTCTCAGAAGCCTCCACTGAGTCAATCCCGACGCTCAGACGGGACTTTCCGGTTCTCAATGCGGCACGTCTGTTCGACACGGAAAACCTTGCCTACACCGTAATCACAAATGACAACCCTCTCTCAGGAATCATGACGGAAACAGACCTCTGCCACTACTACTCGCAAAAGTTGCCTCACAGGTTCAGGGTCGCTGATTTCATGACCAGAGACTTCATCTTCGCGAAAAGCAACTACCCAGCGGTGCACGTGGCTCACGCAATAATTTTCCGCCAGCCAAGCGTCCCTGTCATAGACGAGGAGTTAGTGGGCATCTTGACGCTGTCGAACATTCTATCAATCAGGGAGAAGGCGCCCAAAGCAGCTAATGAAAGGTTGACCCTGAAACCGGAGAGTGAGGGCGCGCTGATTACAACGAAAGAGCTGATGACACCAAACCCAATCACAACTTACGAAGATGCAGACTTAGCACAGGCAGCACAGATAATCATACACGAGGGAGTAAGCAGCCTGCCCGTAACTGACGGGGAATCGAACGTAGTAGGCCTTCTCAGCAAACATGACGTTGTCAAAGCACTCGGTACAGTAGGCAGAAACCTAATTGTAGAGGCCTAAATAACCCGCCACCTTTCTCGAATCGCGATACACGAAAGCCGAGTTCCTTGAAATGTCAGCAGCCAAGACGAGCCCCCAGCCTACTTCCGAGGACCTTGAAGCTCACAAGAAATTGCATAGAATGGGGTCGAGACTGAGTGACGTGATTTTGGGCGGGCAGGACGGAATTGTGAATATTCTAGGCGTAGTGTTAGGGGTGACGGCTGCTTCTGGTAATTCAAAGCTCATAATAGCCGCGGCCCTGGCCACGACTTTCGCTGAGTCTCTTTCGATGGGAGCGGTTGCTTACACGTCGAACTTAGCAGACAAGGATTTCTATGAAAGCCAAGTCGAGCGGGAGAAGGATCACATCAGAAGGTTCTCCGACATTGAACGGGAAGAGATTAGGAGAATCTACGAAGCAAAAGGCTTCACAGGAAAACAGCTCGACGAAATAGTTGACACCATAACGGCAGACGAAGAGAGGTGGGTTGGTGTTATGCTTGCCGAGGAGTTGAAGGTTTCACCGGTTGAGAAGAGCGGGCTTGTGAAGACAGCTGTAATCGTGGGGTTCGCCGCCGTTATAGGTTCCTTGATTCCTGTTGCACCTTTCTTGGGGCTGCCAGTATGGACAGCTGTGTGGGGATCGATAGCGCTGGCAGGGGCTTCGCTCTTCATCGTCGGTGCATACAAGGCTAGGGTGACGGTTGGTGTTTGGTGGAAATCTGGCCTGCAAATGCTTGGCATAGGTTTAGTGACCGCGCTGGTGAGTTACATTATCGGTGCCGCTGTAGTAAGGTAGAACCTCTTCACCATCGAACTACGCATTGGAATCAAACATGCAGAACAAACTCAAATAACTTGACAGAGCCGTTTTGTGCAACGTAAAGAGACCTGTTCGTTATGGATTTATTCGGTTTCGTTACCACCGTAATTGTGGTAACAGCTTCAGGGGCGCTGGCCCCAGGCCCGTTGTTTTTCGGTTTACTTGTGCACGGTTCTAAGGAGGGAGCTCGGGCTGGTTTCTCAGCGGCTATCGGACATACGCTCGTGGAGTTTCCATTGGTCCTCGCCCTCGCCTTAGGCTTGCTCGCGGCTGCGAGCCAACCGATGGTCAAAGGAGTGATTGGTGTGGTAGGGGGTGCGGGTTTGATTGGGTTCGGCGTACTGCAGGTCTATGAAACCCTCAAGAGCAAACCATCGTCGGCTGGGATACCTAATGCTAAGGCGAGAAAACTCCCCGCGAGCTCTCTAGTCTTAGGCCTAGCCCTCACTGGGCTTAATCCCTACTTTATTCTATGGTGGCTAACCATAGGCTCATTCCTCATAGCCCAAGCTTTAGCTTTCGCAGCGCTCGTCGGCGTACTCGTAATGTATGCGGCACATGTCTGGATGGATTACGCATTCCTGACGATGATTGCGCATCTAGGTAAGAAGGGTAAGGCTGTGGTTGGTTCAAGATGGTATAAGGTCGTACTCATCGTCTTTGGGTTGATTCTCATCTACTACGGTGCGACCTTCGTAAAAGGCGCCTTTAACCTGTGAGAATCGCGAAACTACTCCGCGAGCGGCTACACCATTGGAAACTTAGGTCAGGCCAGCAATGGACTTCAAGACTTCACGCGTATTCTTGTCCGGGAAGTGTGAGAGAGTGTTCAGGAGACTTCCCGCTGTGATTGTTCCCAACACCTTTCCATCCTGCATCACAAGAATCCTCCTAACTCCGGTCTCAGCCATCAACGCCGCGATCTCCGATAGCTCAGCATCAGCGTTGACGGACGCGACAGGCGTACACATTATCTCATCAACCTTCACAGTTTCTGGGTTCAACTTTGGGGCAACAACCCTTCTGACGATGTCCCAATCCCTAACCAGTCCGATAGGGACTCCTTTGCTCATGACAAAGATGTTCCTCACAGATTTCTGAGCCATAATTCCAGCAACTTCGGAGACCGTTGCTCCGGATTCGACAGAGGCCATGTCCTCTTGCAGAAGTGAAGCTACCGCACGACTAATCTTCAAAGGAGATTCCACTACTCCGCGAGCGCTTGCTAGAGTTCTGAAGAACTCTAGGCTTCAGACCGCGAGATTCTCGCAATCTTAGCCTTGTACATGATACCTACTGCTGTCAGCGCTGAAACTCCTATGATCATGACGCCTAGAAGGTAAAGCCAGTAAGAGAACCCGCCGATTGTAGGGTCTACAAAAGCCCATAGAGACGTACCTATGAATGCTACGATGAGACCAACACCCGCCAACCAACCAGTAACACGCCTAAGCATCCCACCGACCTGGTAGTAGTCAACGGCTAGAAGGACCAAAGCTAATGCGGCGAGTGTGAAAATACCGAACATTGGGTTAACATTCGTGAACACGTCGTGGTTCGCAGACATCGTTGAACCGAAAACATCCTCATGGAACTCAATGTAAAATCCCTCAAAAACGCTGTTTATGACAGCAGCAACCCACGTGCCAAGTAGAGCCAACCGAACCCCATCTTTCCAAGAACTCTTCCCACCCAGCTTGGTCAACGCTAGAGGAATCAGCGCGATCATGGCTCCAAGCGCAGTGATCGCCATGACCGTATCATCACCCGCCATCCCATTCACTCCGCTAGGCCCGCCTTGGAAGAGGACGGGGGGAGCGAAATTGATGACGGCCTCCAATACCATAACGACCGTAATCGCAACTATACCGATTGAGCTGATCCACAATCCGGCATTGGCCACGGTCCTCCGCAACCCTTTCACGTCTAGAACTTTGAATCGGTGCGCTACTAGAGCAACGACTCCGGTCATGATGGCGATGCCCATTTCATGGGAGTGGGGGCCAGCCAAAGCGCCGACGAAGGTTCCCGCGTCCCCGAAGAACGGAACGAGGAAGGAGAATATGCCTACACCAAAGATCATCATCCAAAGGTTCGCGAACCCAATCATCCCTGCGATAAAAGCGGAACCTACAGAAAGCAATGCTAGCCAGTAGCCCGCGCCAGCCTTCGCGTACAATGAGAATTCCTTCCTACCCGGAATCATTCTGAGCACATATTGTGGCCACATGCGGGGCGGAAAGGCCTTCATTTTCGGCTCGTAGGTTCCAGCTTGCTTCCTTGGCAAGATTGCAAGTTGGATGAAGAGGGCGCCACCCACGTCACCAATCAATATGAAAGCTACAACATACAAGCCCAATGGTATGTCGGGAAAACTCGCGTCAAGGAACGGGCTCAAGTAGAAAATACCGCCGGCAGCTGCAAAGACAACGGCGGCATAGGCCCTGTACGATATGGGAAAATCAATTGGGGGTTCATATTTCTGTAGATTGAAAATTGAAATCACCAGATACGTGGCTAAGGCGGCGATTCCTATTCCTATAGAGTGGAAATACAATGTCGCATAGTACGTATCCAAACCTGGGGGCAAACCGAGGATAGCATAGAGGCCTGCCATGATCACGATGATTAGACTTGTCGCCCACGTGAGCGCTTTCAGGGATAACATGTAGTTGTGGGTATAGGTAACTCGGCCTACTTCTTGAATCGCCTTCAAGGAAACCTCGTACCAGCGCTTGTTTGTAATTACTTAAGGCGTTCGTATATGGAATAAACACATACCAAGCCTTCGTCCTGGACAAGGTGAAACCATAAGCGCAGTTTCCTGAAGTTGTTCGCTTTTTATCGTTCCGAGTCGAAGTCATCCAGTTCACTATGACCGCGATCAAGCCTGCCCCCGTCAAATCAATCGTTCCCATCGAGTTACTGAATAGGATTGACGTTCGCGTTGGAACAATCGAACGTGTGGAGGAGGTGAAGAATTCAGACAAGTTGGTGAAACTCATCGTAAATTTCGGTGACCACAGGAGAAACATACTGGCGGGGATGAAGAAGGAACGTCAGAATCCAAGGGAAATTGAAGGGAAGCAAGCGTTATTCGTCGTCAACCTCGAACCCAAGAAAAATCTCGGTGAAGTTTCCGAAGGGATGGTCTTCGACATCGGGTATGCTGATTCAATCGTACCCGTGCTTGCAGTACCAGAACGGACTGTACCGAACGGCGCGCGGGCTGGATGATTTGGTTCAAGATGAGCCATAGAAAGCAAAGGTTAGGAAGGCCGGAAATGTTTCCTTAGCTCAATGCCGAACACTATGTCCCCAACGGCACGTGAGCGGAATGAAACTTCGTCGTTATGATAGGATGAAAACGAAAAGAAAATAGGGAGAAGCTCAGCGTTGCGAGCTTCAAACTAGGATTTCGACCGCATTGCAATCAGGTAGCCTATTCCTCCGGCAAAAAAGCCAATGATTGCGAGCAGTAGGAAGCCCAATATGGGATATTCGACCGGCGCCAGTGCCATAACGTGAGCCAACGCTGCAGTGCCACCTAAACCGCCCTGGCTCTTCGGGGCCATCGCGACTGCTCCCCAGTAGCCTCCCCACATGGCTAACAGCGCTGCGCCTGCAACTCCTACGTTGGCTAGAACGAGGTGAATCCACGATAGGCCCTTTGCGGCACCCTTGTAGGGCTTGCCTTGAACCGACTCAATGAAGAAGTAGAACAACGAAGTAACGGCCATTGCTACTACTCCTACAATGAGATAGGTCAAGTATCCCATAACGAACCAAGTTCCTGCAGAACCACCGGCAATGACATGTGCAACCGCCACCGGTAGCAGTCCTATCTGGTCGCCCACAGCGCCGAGAAAGGTTATGATTGCCGCGATCGCACCCTGAATCATCGCTGCATAGAGAAAAAGGCCAGCCATCTTACTTGCTCCTTTTATTTGCAATTTTATCCCTCCCTCAAAGTTTTGATGCGGTAAGTACCATCTAATCCCATTTAAGTGCCGAGTATATGCTTTCCATACGCGAAAATAGGTTTCAAAACCGCCTAGGGCTAGCTTGGTGACAGCGATTTTCCACCTGGTTCAACAACTCAACGTCGCCCAGCTCTGTTCGGTATGAGGCGCGTTTCAGGGCTTGTTCGGTACTGGCGCTTTATCGAAGGACACATGCGCTTCATGGTCGCACACCAGCAGAGGCTGCAGAATTAGACTTGCAATTAGATGGCAACAGATGGAAAGAATTAATCAAGAGAGCCGCGATGTCTACACCCCGCCCGAAGGCATGAGAGTGACTAGGCCAGCATGACATGGAATAGTCAAAAGAATACGTTTTGCGGGAACTGCCAAGAAATAAGACCGTTAGGCACAATCTTCTGTCCTACTTGTGGTCGCCGTGTCCGCCACGCACCACGCAGCCCGTCGCCTTCAACAACGCAGGGTCAACAGTGAAGCGCCATCAGCGAACAAGCCCCTAAAAGCGCTAATTAGGAAACAGAGCCTGTCGCCCTTTGGCATCCAACTGTTCGATGAGTAGCGGCAGGTCGTTTGGGGCCAGCTAAGTGACGTTGATTTTCTAGGTGATGTCAAGTTAGCGGTTGAAGGTCAGACACTTTTTGCCTGCCAAAAACCGGTTGATCGAAATGTTTTCGATGAACTAGGTCTGGGATGTTACCCTAGGGTCCAGTCCTATCTAGCTTTTTGAAAGGACCTCAAAAACGGTTCTCAGAAGAACTTGCGTACCTTCTCTGAGCGACTGGTCTTGCCATGCTTGTAGCCACCCAGTTTCCGTTAAGACGTCTGATATAACTTGTGCAGACGCTGCTTCGACATTCCGATACTTCGCAAGCGCGAGAATTGCCGAAGTCTCCATGTCCACTGCTAACACGCCGCCATTCTTGAGCCCACGGAATTTGTTGCGTGTCTCTCTGTAGACAGCGTCAGTAGACCAGACCGGACCGACAAAATGCTTTACTGCCTTTCGCTTCAGGCTATCAACCAATCCCTCTCTTAATCGAGCAGATGAATATACCTTGGTTTCCGGCGGAAGGTAATGATGAGAGGTCCCTTCGTCCCGAATCGCCTCCGTCGCGACAACTATGTCACCGGGTTTGAGAAAATCCTGCAAGCCTCCAGCTAGGCCGACTTCAAAAATCGTTTTCGCGCCGCATACGATCAATTCTTCTAATGTCATGGTGGCAGCTGGCGCACCAATCCAGAAACGACCAACGCCAATTTCTACATCATTGAATCGCCCCACGCAGAAAGGTTGAACATCTCCGTAAAACCACCAGTCAACTGCCTTGCCGTCAATCAGCTCTTTCGCGGATTCGTACGTGGCTCTTTGATAAGTCAGCAAAAGACGGTGAGGAGCCACTATTGTTTCTACTGCAACCCCTCTATTCCGAGCCACGTAACGAATAAAATCTGATGGATTAAAGATGGCTTCGTCCACACTCAACTTTCTCTCAAGTGCAGTATCTCATCTTGCCTCTAAGAAGACAGCGGTTTTAGGTTAGCTATGCGAACGCACAGTTTCGGCTATCGAGTTGTTGACACCGGCATTACCTTTTATCAACCGCAGACGTAGTATTACCATTTTCCACCTTGTTCAACAACTCAGCGTCGCCCTTTGGCGTCCAACTGTTCGATTAGCAGTGGCAGGTCGTTTACTGACCCCAACAGGTAATCTGGTTCGGCTTGAATTAATCGTTCGCTCGGGAATGGGCCTGTAGCAACGGCGACGGATGGTAACCCTGCCTCCCGCGCGGCTATGATGTCCATGACCCCATCGCCTACAAGAATGGCCTCTTCGAGTGGGACACCCATTTCAACTAAGAGCTTTCGAACTGGGCCAGGGTCTGGTTTCATCTCTTCGCAATCATCCCTTGTTACTACGGCGTCGAAGAAACCTGCTAGCTCGCATCGCCTCAGAGTTATCTCTGTTCCAACACGCCCGTTGTTCGTTACCAACCCTATTCTGAGCCCGCGGGCGCGGAGTTTTCGGAGCGTTTCAACCGCGCCTGGGTATAGGGTGACCTCGTTGGCGGCGTTGACTTCCATCTCTTCAAGGAGGTTGTAGAATTTTCGCCGGAGGCTTGTGAACGTGTCAGCGTCTAGTTCATCCTTGAGTTTCTTGAGGATAAGATAGAGGCTGAGTTGTTCAGTCATCTCTGGTGTACGGAGGTTCAGTTTCTCAACTTCTTCGAGTGCCTTGCGTCGGGCAGCCATATAGTCGAGGTTGAACTGTGTTATCGTTCCGTCCATGTCCATTACGATGCCTTTGATCAAGCACTCGTCTTCCAGGGGCCTTGCCTGGCAACGACTATGAGTGGAATTCATTAAAGGTTGAGGGAGACCCGAAAGCCGATTAGGCGCTAGGTGCGCGCGAAGTTCTCCACAATCGTCCCCGCGTATTCAATTCCTTTGAAGAAATCGTCTACGAGTTCGAATTCGTTCGGGGCGTGTGCTTGAGAGAAAGCTGAGGCACACCCCGCCCAGACCGAATTTAGGCCCAACCTCTTTGTGAAGAGGTAATCCGGGCCAGAGCCCGCGGCGTTCGGGGCGACGGACGCTTCATTTTCGAACACCTCTTTTGCCGCGGCGATGACTGCTCGTGCGATAGGTGCGTCGACAGGGGTCTTCGAGGGTTCTAGGCTGTTCAACTCTACAACTTCAACGTCCCGAAAATTGTGTTTGACGAGATGCAGCTTCAATTTCTCAAGTAGGTCTGCAGGGTTTTGGTCGTAGACTAACCTGAAGTCTAGTTTGGCTACGGCCTTGCTGGGCAAGACGGTTTTGGAGCCTTTCGCTGTATATCCGCTCATGAAACCGCAGACATTGCAGGTGGGCTCATAGAGGAGCATCCTCACTGCGTCCAACCCTTTTCTGTCAAGTAGGAAAGAGGCAAGCCCCATCTCCGACTTATTCCTCTCCTCGTCGAAGGGAATGTTCTTCACAAGTTCAAGTTCGGCTGAAGATGGTTTGTGTACGCGGTCGTACCAGCCATCAATCTTGATCCTCTCATCGGACTGTTTGATGGAGTCAAGTGCCCAGATTATGCGCCACGCCGGGTTCGGGGCGAGCGGGGCTAGGGAGGAATGAAGGTCAACCTTCGGGCCGGTTGCATGTAGCTCGATGTAGAGCATGCCTTTCACGCCCAGGACCACTTCAGGCCTGCCGGTTTCATCTATCCCCCCATCGAAGCAGACGTCGGCGTCGGCTTTCAACTTGGACTTATTCTCTTCCACAAAGCGCGGAAGATGAGGGCTGCCAATTTCTTCCTCACCTTCGAAGAAAAATTCCAAATTGATAGGTAGCTCGCTAATTGTATTCTTGTATGCTTCCACCATTTTGATTAGCGCCATTACGTTGTTCTTAGAATCGGAAGCACCACGCGCAAAGATTTTGCCATCCTTCATCTCCGCCCCAAAGGGATCCGACTTCCATTCCTCTAGGGGTTCTGTGGGTTGCACGTCGTAATGGCCGTAGAACAACAACGTACGCTTCGACTTGCTTGTGGTGACGTTGCCCAGTAGCACAGGGTTCCCTTCGGGTTCTTCCACGAGCTCAGTTTCCATGCCTGAACCTCGCATGAATCGTTCTACGAGGTTGGCGCATTCACGGATTCCACGCCCCTGGGCAGAAACACTTGGCTGCCTAAGCAATGTTCGGAAGTCTTCGAGCATTTTGTCTCGGTTGCTCGCCACGTAAGCGACAGCCTTCTGATCCATTCAATCCACTGGGCGGAGTTGATGCCGTTCACGTTGAAAACGATTTCTTACGTCAATTGAGAACCGACTTAATCGTTGGCTACGAGGTTTGGTGAAATAGCGAGAGCGTTGGATTTCAGTAGCGCCATGGAGCGTTTCCTTGATGGTAATGAGGTGGCGGGCTGAGATCATCGATAAAGGGCCGGAGTTTCGCGAAATCTACCGCGTCTCCCACGAGAGATTCGATTGGGTCCGAGCGATGCCTTGGAAGGAGGAGGAAACACCTTTCCTCCGGATTGACCCTATGCGAAAAGCCAGCTAGGGACTAAAACCGTAGAAAGCGGCACATTGCTGTGATAGACGCAAATGCGGGATTCATCACAGCAGACTTTTGCAAGGGGATTTACACGCCTGAGGCAAATTTCGGATACGCTTAATTTGGTGGCTGGCGGCTGACGGTTTCTAGGTATCGAATTATGTCCTATTGTGGTTGTGGTTGGGGCTACCCGAACAGCTACTATACCCCGTTGAACTATTACGGATACGCACCTTACCCAGCATACCCAATGTACGGCTACGGCTATTCGTCACCATCCTACGGCTACTATTCCTCACCATCATACGGCCTTCCATTCGGCTACGTTTACAGTGGTGCTTACTCACCAACTCCGTATGCTGCGCTGGGTTACCCTCGCGGTGAACACCACGTCGGCAACTGCCTAATGATCTGCCAGTAAAGCAAGAACTATTCCTTCGTGGCCGCGAAACCGTAATGTGAATAGCAGCGTAGCCTCTAGACCGCTCGCTATCGGGCCCTAGAGTCCGATTGGAGTCCATCGCAAGATGAGCGGCCACGAATCACACAGCTCACGTGACGTTAAGCTTCTGCTCACTGCAATGGGCCTTAACTCGTTACCCCTCGGGTACACGCTTGTCGTTTTACCGATCTATTTGAGCAACCTAGGCTTTTCAGGCGAGGTAATAGGTGCAATAACGGCGGTCTCGTCTTTTGCAAGCACGGTTGCTCTGATACCTTTCGCGATTGCTGCCGACCGTTATGGTAGAAAACCGTTCGTTGTCTGGGGTTTCTTCTCGGCGGCCTTGGCCTACGTGTTTTTCGCGTTTACCCGCGACTTGAGCTCGCTACTCGTAGCTGGTGCAATCGGTGGGATTGGCTTAGCGGGTGGTTTCACCACAGCAGTTTGGACACCTGCGTGGACAGCCCTCATCTCCGAAAAGGCGGGCGTCGAGGGACGAACGAGAGCTTTCGCTTGGTCGCAAGGTATATGGGTTATAGCGCTAACCGTTGGATCTGCTGCGAGTATTCTCCCAGCCCTCTTCCGTGTACAACTTAATTCAACATTCCTAGAATCCTACGAATACCCGTTTCTCATGTTCGTGGGGCTTTCGATTCTCTCGGGCTTAGTCCTGCTGCCGATTTCTGAGGCGAAAGTGATTCCTGTTGCTCCTGACGGCGGGCGCCGTTGGAGCTTGTTTCCCAAGAAATCTAGGCTTCAAATCACCAAGTTCTCCGCGACCCTGGGCTTAGTTGGGTTTGCATCCGGAATTGGCATCCAGTTGCTTTCCCTCTGGTTCAACAGGGTGTATGGGACCAGTGAAACTTCCCTAGGCCCATGGTTCGCTGCGGCCGAAATAACCTCACTAATAGTTGTGCCAATAGTTCCGAGGTTGACGAAAAGGTTGGGTAGCTCCAAGAGTGTTCTCATAACGCAGGGATTATCGGCTGGTTTGTTAGCGTCAATGGTTCTTGCGCCGACCTACCAGTTCGCAGCAATTATCTTCATTGCGCGCAACTTTTTCATGAACATGGCGTGGCCAATGCAACAATCGTACCTGATGGGAACCGTAACTCCCGACGAACGGGCCTCCGCATCAGCGATAACCTACACGATTTGGGGGGTCGGGAATTCTGTTAGCCCGATTCTAGCAGGCTATTTGCTAAGCCAGACTTCATTTCTCTCACTCTCAGCCCCATTACTAATCGGGGGCGCAGCTTACTTGGCTGCAGCCGTGGCGTTCTACATCCTATTTCGCGGAACCCCGCCACCAGAGGAAACGATGACGATACCAAATATCGGTCATGAGGTCATGTAGGCGAACTGGTTCGATTTCAAGGCTCAGCCGGGACGAAAGTTTTTTTCTTGCCATCCCAGCTGAAACCTAGTTCCTTCAATTCTTCGAAGAACCACGTTAGATTCTCTTTTGGTTCATGAAACCTGTCGAAGAGTTCTTTTGTAACATAGCCTAGGAATGAAGCGAAAAGTTGCCTATCCTCGAGGTATAGCCGGTTTAGGAATAGCGATAGGCGGTCAAGCTCGAAATCTCCCATAACAACATCCGTGTAAACTGTTTCCCAAGCTTTCTCCAGGTTGAAATGTCGCAGTGCTTCACGCATATACGGGAAAAGGTCTGTGAAATATTCCCGTAACATTCCTTGGGAGCGAAAGACTGCCTGCACTAGTTTTCTGATTCTCATATCAACTTCTGGAATACCGCTCAAAGTTGACCAATACCTGCGGGTTACAATCTCAACTTCTTATTATGGATAGAGAACTTATGGATAGATTTCCCTGAGCATGAGTCCTATTCGGCTTTCTACTTCGCGTGGTTCCACAGCGCCCGTTTCCGTCAGGTATTTCGAAACGTATCGGCTTGGCGTGACGTCGAACAGGCCGTTTGAGGTTTGAACTGGTTCACCTAGAAAATCGGCCGTACTGAACTTCGCTGTTTCGCAGACGCTGTAGAAGGGGATCCCGCGTTCATGTGCTGCGGTAGCAATGTCCATTGTTCCAACCTTGTGAAGGAGGGAACCATCAGCCAGAACGCTGTCCGCACCGACCAACACTGAGTCCACATCCGGCATGACCGAATCCACCGCTGAGTCGGCGACGAGTTTCACAGGCACACCCACATCAACCAGCGCCTTAGCGAGCTGTTTTCCTTCCATCCCCGGGTATGATTCGGTGGCGTAGACCTGGAACCGCCTCCTGCCCTTCATGCCAAGTTCAAGCGCCCTGAAGACGGTGCTGCTGTAACTATGTGTGAGCACATGGCCATTCTCTGGCAATATGGCGACAGCGTTCCTTGCGGCGTCCTCCGAGGTGTCGCTTGAGTATTGCGCCACCTCTTCAGCCAGCGAACGGACCACTCTACCGTACTCGGCCGCGGAAACCGAGTTCCCTATCTGGTAAGCTCGGTATAGCAACATGCCAACTAGATTTCTTACGTTAGCCATAGCCGGCTGCGCTCTACGTAATTTTGACGCTGCAAACAGAAGATTGCAGAACACATCCTCAGTAGTTGTTGCCCCTGCAGCCTCAGTGGTTGCGGACAGTAGTTGAAGCGCGCTTCGGCCAAGTGCACTTGCGCCCTGGACCCTGTCTTGCGCGAGCGCGTCGATGCCCTTCAGAACTTTGGCAAGCGTGGCTTGGGCGGCTTCGAAGTTGAAGCGGACGCGGTCAAAGGTTTCTTTGAGTTTCGGGACCGTTTCATACGAGGCTAGCTCGTTGGGGTCAACCCAGCGGTATTCTGTGCTCTCCCAATCGAGTTGAATCGTTCTTGACCGTGTTTCAAACAGGAATGGGTGAACAATCCAAACGGTCTTCGTCGGCTCATCATAGGCGCGAAGGATTTCCCCCGCCCTTACTAGGCTGACCTGCTCAAGAGAGAGACCTAGTTCCTCTTGTATTTCGATTTGTGCGCGTTGGAGCGGATCTTCGCTTCCTTCTAGATAGCCGCTTACCCCCGCCCATTTACCCTTGTGTGTCGCAACCTTCTCGCTTCTCCTTAGCAGAAGGACCTTCCCATCGGCGGTAAGAAATGAGGTTACGACGCTTTTGTGTTCCAATTAGCCACACTGAGAGCGCATCTGATTTTGCTCATTTCTTTAGGGGATCTACCTGTGGCTTCACAGTTTCCAAACGTTCCCACAGTTTGGCCGCGGCGTTTTGCGAAATTGATTGAGCCTTCTCTTCGTCGAAGGTGAGAAGTTGCTTGTTCTTGACGACTGGCTTGCCGTCGACGAGGACGGTTTCAACATCGTCCCCATCCACCGTATTGACCAGATGACCTACGGCGCTGCTCGCGTTTAGCGGTGTGGGGAGTACGCTCGGTTTGATTATGATGATATCAGCCCTCTTCCCAGCCTCTATGGAGCCTAATTCCTTCTCCATCCCATACAGCTTGGCGCCGTTTACGGTCGCCATCTCTAAGATGGTGTAGGGGTCGATTGCGTTCGGGTTCTTGTGGTATACGCGGTGCAAGAGGTAGGCTGAGCGCATGTTCTCGAACATGTCGAATATGTATCCGTCATTTCCCAAGCCCACGTTGATTTTCTTCTCAAGCATTCTGAGGATGGGTGCGACTCCAACTGCGTTCAGCATGTTGCTCATGGGGTTGTGTGCGACACCAGTCTTCGTTTGAGCAATAGTGTCGATTTCATTCTCATCGAGGTTCACGCAATGGGCTAGGACGACGTCAGGCCCGAGTAGTCCGACGTCACGTAACCTCTCCACGGTCCGCTTCCCATAGTTCTCTAGATTGTGATGAAGATCCCCCAGCCCCTCAGAGGCATGTATGGTAATTGGCACGCGGTACTTTACCGCCAGCGCCTTCACCCGTCTGATGAGATCGTCGGAAACGGTGAAGGAGGCGTGGATGCTGAAGAGAGGTCTGGCTTTACTCTCGGGCTTGGAGTGCGTTTTCTCAGCGAACCTTACGTTCTCCTGTACCCCTTTCGCTCCTTCATCCTTAGAGTGCCGCTCGGTGGCTTCGAAGGCCACGAAACCCCTGATCCCAACCTCCTCGACCGCACGTGCAATATGGTCAAGGACACCTGTGATTGAGTTCGGGCCTGAGTAGGTATCCGCGAAAGTTGTTACACCCGATTTGGCGAATTCAACTGAAGCAACCAAGGCGCTTGCGTAGGCATCCTCGAAACTCATAGCCTCGTCCACGGGCCACCAAACACGCTGAAGAATCTGCGTAAAATCTGAAGGTGGGGTCATCTTCAGCGATGCTCCCCTCAGTAGCATGCCATAGAGGTGGGAGTGGCTGCAGACG
This sequence comes from Bathyarchaeia archaeon, assembly GCA_049586635.1. Classification (GTDB taxonomy): domain Archaea; phylum Thermoproteota; class Bathyarchaeia; order 40CM-2-53-6; family 40CM-2-53-6; genus FEN-987. The sequence continues at coordinate 14,621 of JBAVCK010000028.1, read as the reverse complement.
ATTCCGGGCATCACGATACGGCAGGATGCGTCTAAGACCTCGGCCGTGCTGTGTTTCTTCTGCAGGTCAGCAGTTTTCCCGATTTCCAGGACCTTACCTTGCTCGATGGCGATAGCGTGGTTCTCCAAGATGCGCCGCTGACCATCCATTGTGACTAGAACGCCATTTCTTATGAGAAGGTCAACCAATAATGAGGACCAACCTCAGGAGCAACACCTTTCGATAAAATAGATTGTGTTGCAAGCCTATTTGAGATGAAGAGAGCTGAGTCATTGTGGCTACTTCGAAGCTGCGAATAGTTGCCTTGGGAGATTCGACAACGGCTGGGACGCCTGGTTTCCTATCCCCGCTCGAAGCACCGCCTAACGGCCGAGGAAACCCCGAAAGCCAGTACGCCTACTGGATGATGCGGATGCATCCAGAATGGACTGTGCTAAATCGTGGCGTCAACGGCCAGAGGTCAGATGAGATTTTGGCTAGGTTCGAGCGTGATGTACTCTCGGAGTCACCAAACTACGTCGTGATCTTGGCGGGTGTCAATGATGTTTACCAAGGTGCCCCGGTAGAATCGGTCAAAGAACACCTGCTCGCAATGTATGAGAAAGCTACAGCTGCAAAGATTAGACCAGTTGCAGCGACCGTCCTTCCCTACAACGCAGCGTCGGCCGGGGAATCAAAGGCGATCTCGGACCTGAACACTTGGATAGCCGATACGGCGAATCGGCTTGGAATCCCCTTCTGCGATACTAATCGCGCGGTTAGTGACACAGGCAATCTAGACCGCTTGCTGAGTTCACCTGATAGTCTTCATCCCGATGTCTCAGGCTACCGTAAAATGGGCGAAGCTTTAGCCGCAACTATTGATCGCGACGCCAGATTAGTTTGATTAGACACCAAGAGTAAAGTGCTTCGTAACATAGAGCTATTCGGTTTGGGGGCCAGCGTTGGCGTCTGTTCTGATTGAGAATGGGAAAGTCGTGCGTGCAGGCCGCCTCACGCGGGCCAATATTCTCATCGAAGATGAAAGAATCGAATATGTGGGGGTAAGGAAACCTAAGCGCGCCGATAGGCGGCTTGATGCGAAGGGAAGAGTCATCCTTCCAGGCTTAGTAGACGGCCACGCTCACTTACATGACCCCGCCTTCACAAACCGCGAAGGCTTCATCACGGGAACTACCGCCGCTGCGGCGGGAGGGGTTACGAGTGTCGTTGAGATGGTTCTCTCAACCCCCGTCGACACACCTGAACGTGTAAAGGATAAGATCGAGCTGGGAAAGCGGTCTTCATTGATTGATTTCTCGCTCCACGGAGGAATGATGAACCTCAACAACCTCCCAAACATAGCGGCAATCGCAAGCATAGGCGTGCGATCATTCAAGACCTTCACATGCAGACCTTACTACGCAGACGACCACGCACTCATGTCCCTAATGCGCGAAACTTCGATGCGAAAATCGATTCTGAACGTGCACGCTGAGGATGAGCAAACGGCCAACGAAAACTTCGACAGGCTCACCGCGGAAGGTAGGAAAGACCCGATGGCACACGTTGAATGGAAACCCAACGTTGCCGAGGAGCGCGCAGTCAGGAAGGTGGTTGAATTCTCGCGGACGCTAAAGGCGAGAGTTCACATTTCCCACATGTCAACTCGCGAAGGCGTCGAAATTGTTCGCAAAAATAAGCGGCGGCGGGTTAGGGTGACTGCGGAGACATGCCCCCACTACCTAACCTTCACACGTGAAGCCATGAAGAAACAGGGGCCTTACCTGAAGATGAACCCGTCGTTGAAGGGCCCGCGAGATGTGCAAGCGCTCTGGAAGGGCCTGCGTGATGGAACCATTGACATGGTTACTTCGGAACATGCGCCGGGGGAGCGCGCGGAGAAGGAGGTGGGATGGGCCGATATCTGGAAGGCATGGGGTGGCGTCCCATCAATCGAAACAATGCTCCCTGTCCTGTTGAGTGAAGGAGTAAACAAACGCCGAATCAGCCTGACGGCGCTCCAACGAGTATGCTGCGAGAACCCGGCGAAAGTGTTTGGCCTCTACCCCAGAAAGGGTGTGATTCAGAAAGGTGCCGACGCAGACCTGGTTATCGTTGACTTGAAGATTAGGCGGAAGGTTAAGGCCGAAGATTTGCATTACAAGGTTGGGTGGACCCCATACGAAGGTTGGACATTGAAAGGGTGGCCTATGATGACCATGCACCGAGGAGAACCATTATACGAGGATGAACAAGTGATAGGCAAACCTGGCACCGCAGAATTCTTGCCCATGTTGCTATAGAATGGTCGAATTTCCCGATGCTCTCACTCATCGTATTGGCTGCGGGCAAATCCACCCGAATGCATGGCAGAAACAAACTCCTCATCAAGGTTGAAGGTAGGCCCATGATCCGCAGGGTGGTTGAAGCAGCGCTCAAGTCGAAAGTGGATGAAGTGATTGTAGTCCTCGGCTGGGAAGCCGACAAGATCCAAAAGGCCCTCGAAGATCTGCCCTGCCGTTTCGTTGTGAACAAAGACTATGAGAAAGGCCAGAGCAGCTCCGTGAAGGTGGGGCTGAAAGAAATCAGCGAAACGACACAGGCCATACTCATCCTTCCAGGCGACATAGCCAAGATAAATACGAGCGCAATCAACCTGGTAATCGACGAATACACGCGTCGAAAGTATCCAATAATTGTCGCAGCCCATCGAGGTAGGCCCGGCCACCCAATTCTATTGGATAGTCAGCTCTTCAAGGAAATCGAACAGATCGACGAGCAGTCATTCGGGCTGAAGGCAGTGACTAAGAAGCATGAAGGAAGAATACGATTCGTCGAGGCGGGCTCTTCCAATGTTCTGCGCGATGTCGACACGCCGGAAGACTTGAAGCACCTCTGAGTGATGGAAAGCGTAGTTTGGACGGCTACGAAGCGTCCCCGCTACGATTTGTGTTTATGTGCTACATAAAGACACATTTATATCCGACAATGTGGACTCTCAGTACGACTAAAAATGAAACCTACAACGGCCCTCATCCTTTCGGCAGTGCTACTAACGACCATCGCCGTGTTCAACCCTGCCTTTGCGCAATCAAACCAGGCCTCTTACACTGTTAACCTGACCTACTCGACCATCCAAGTAACGTACCCCTCTGAAGTTTTGCCGGGGGACAGCGTTACTGTGAACGTGCAAGTCAATCCGAAAAGCAATGTTTACCTCCAAACTCTGACGGCAACCATCTATTACGTCGACGAGACTGGACTTCATCAGCTCACCAGCCAAACCCTAGCCAACAATTCGAACATGAACAATTACGGTTACAGCTCTTCTTACACGACAAGCAGTTTCAGCAAGAGCTTCCAGGTAACTGTTCCCCAAGATGCACCGAGAACGTCACTTGTGGCATCGTTCTCTGAAACGGCGCAATCGAACAACTACAACAACAATTACTACGGTTACCCATTCTACTATTACAATGAATATCCATACAACAACTCCTACAGTTGCAGTTACTGGTATTGCGAATACTCATACACCTACCCCGCATACTATTACGCATACTACCCATCCTATTCATCCACATCAACCGACAGCGCGATAGCACCCTTATCCTACATCAAAGCTAGCACCCCCGAATACGCAACGCTTCAATCTCAATATCAATCACTACAACAACAATTGCAGCAAAGCCAGGCGCAAAACCAGCAATTACAAAGCACCGTCACACAGCAGAGCATGACGATCAACCAGCTGAATCAGCAAATAGCATCGTCCAACAGCAATACGCAAACCTATCAGGTCCTCGCAGTTGGCCTCGGCATCCTGGCCGCAGCCTTAGCGGTCTTCGCTACATTTCGAGGAAGAAGTAAACCTCAAGCAGCTAAACCACAGAGCACTGAACAAAAGAAAAACCAGTAAACTTCCACTAACATCCCTCCCCTTCTTTTTTCTTTTTTTCCTTATCGCGAGCTACGTCAATTCGAATTCTAAACAACGCTTGGTTGAGATGGCTCTCGTGCCAACCAATTGCGTAGAACCTTTGATAGTTCACTTGCAATGAAGCCTGACGAGCTGAGTGCAATTACGATTAACCATTCTACAGGGTTGAGGGCTGTAACGCTGAAAATGCTTGCCAACACTGGAACCTGGAATATGAGTGGCATGATGACGGCTTGTCCCACGACGATTGCGAATAGCGATTTGTTTCCGAGAGGGCCAACTGCGAAGAATGTACGATCGAAGGATCTGCAGCTGAAAGCGAAGAAGATTTCGAAGAGTACTATTGTTGCGAAAACCATACTTCGCGCCTTAAGTTCAGCGAAGACGATCGGATGGGCAAATGTCCAACCGTAGCTGAACAACCCATACGCGAAGGCTGCGCCTGCAACTACCAGTAGCAGCGTGGCTATTCCCGCTAACCAGCCGTGGACTGTCGCAAAGATACTCTCCTTTGGGTTTCGTGGAGGCTTCTCCATGAGAAGCGGTTCGGGAGGGTCGGTGCCCAATGCCAATGCGGGGAGGCCGTCGGTGGCCAAGTTAACGAACAGGAGATGTTTCGCTAGGAGTGGGAGCGGGAGAGCTAATAGCCCAGCGGCGGCCATGATTAGAATCTCCCCAATGTTGGCGGAGAGTAAGTATGTCAAGTATTTCCTAATGTTCTCGTATATGCCTCGGCCCTCATAGACTGCGGAAACGATTGAGGCGAAGTTGTCGTCGGTAAGAATCATATCGGCCGCTTCCTTTGTCACGTCCGTCCCTGTGATCCCCATAGCCACGCCGATGTCTGCTTTCTTGAGGGCGGGGGCATCATTGATTCCATCCCCCGTCATGGCGACTACGTTTCCCCTCTTCTTGAGGGCCTCAACGATGCGAGTCTTATGCTCGGGTGAGGTACGAGAATAGGCCTTCACTTTCTCAGCAATCGAACTGAACTCTTCCTCGCTCATTTTGTCTAGCTCTGCTCCGGTCAACGCCAAGTCGCCTTCCTTCAAGATCTTCAGTTCTTTGGCGACCCAAGTAGCAGTCAACTTGTGATCACCCGTGATCATGACTACACGTATTCCGGCCTTCTCACAGAGTTTCACTGCCTCGGCTGCCTCCTGCCTTGGAGGATCAATCATGGCCATTAATCCGAGGAAAGTCATGTCGCGTTCAATCCGTTCATCCACCTCGTCTGGCAGTGTTTCCAGGAATTTGTAAGCCACAGAGATGACGCGAAATCCGTCCGCGGCGAAACCGTTGTTAGTTCGCAGTATCTGTTGCCTTGAATCTTGATCTAGTGCTATACTCGACGGTGAATGCGCAACTTTGTTGCATTTCTCCAAGATGATTTCTGGAGCGCCTTTGCTGGCGACCAGGTACTGGCCTCCCTTTGTTTTGTGGACTGTTGTCATCATCTTTCTTTCGGAAGTGAAAGGGACCTCGGCTACGCGTGGATAGTCAATGCGTGCAGCGTCTACGTCGATTGCCGCTTTTGCAGCGGCTACAAGTAACGCCCCTTCAGTCGGGTCGCCGATAACTTTCCATGCACCGCTTTGATTTGCAAGGTTCGAATCGTTGCAGAGGGCTCCACAAAGGCAAGCGAGTCTGACCTGGCCATTGCTAGCCTGTGGCAGAGGCGGTTTGAATTCGCCCTGCGGCTCATAGCCCACGCCGCCGACCTCGAAAATGCTGCCTTGCGCGTAGAGTTTCTTTACAGTCATTTCGCCTTTGGTTAGAGTTCCGGTTTTGTCTGTGCAAATGACTGTGGTCGAACCTAGGGTCTCTGTGGCTGGCAGATGTCGGACGATTGAGTTCATGCGTGCCATTCGATAGACTCCTATCGCTAAGGCGCCTGTTACAACGGCGGGAAGCGCTTCTGGGACGGCTGCAACGGCTAAGCTTACGCCCCACAGAAACATGTCCAGAAGCGCGCGACCGCGAAGTACACCTAGTAGAGAGACTAGAGCGACAGTAACGAGAAGTACCTTGACCATCCACTTGCCAAGCTCGTCCATCCGCTTCTCTAACGGCGTCTGTTCCTGCTCGTCGGTTTCGATTAAGCGAGCTATCTTTCCAAATTCAGTTCCCATACCTGTAGCGAAGACAACTGCCCTTCCGCGGCCATAGGTTACGATAGCTCCTGAGAATGCGATGTTGTTCCGCTCAGGCAAGGGGACGTCGGCCTCCAGGGCCTTCGTCGATTTGCTGACAGGCGCTGATTCACCGGTGAGTACCGCTTCGTCAACCTGCAAATTCATTGCTTCGATTATTCTCGCATCGGCCGGAACCTTATCGCCCGGGTCAAGAAGGATCAGGTCCCCAGGAACGAGCTCCCTCGCAGGAACAACAATCGTCTGCCCATCCCTCACAATCGTAGCTGCCGGCGCAGCCAACTTCTTTAGAAGTGCGAGGGACTGTTCCGCCCTGTACTCCTGATAGAAACCCAACCCAGCTGAGGCAAAAACAATCGCTAAGATTACCGCTGAATCTAAGGCCTCTCCTACCGCGATAGAAATTATGGCTGCAGCAATCAGGATTAAGATGAGCGTTTCCTTAAATTGAGCCAGAAGCAGCTTCCACGAAGATGCTCTCTTCGCTTCCGCAAGCTCATTCAAGCCGTAGAGCGTAATGCGAGACTTCGCCTCACTGCCCGTGAGTCCCCGCTCTGGATTCGAACCCAAGGTTTCCAGAGCCGCCGCTGGCTCAAGAGCATGCCACTTCTCTTCGAAGACTTCAGAGGGGCCACTCAATTGTCGCTCATTTGTGGCCAAGCGATATCCCTTCCCTATTTGGTCTTTCACCAGCTTCAATGCTTGCGCTCAAACAAGGGCATTATATCGGCCTTTGATGGTTAGTTTCAATCATGGTTATTGTAGAAAGATTGCTCGTTGCTTTGTACGCGGTTTCTTAGGCATCCACTTATCTCAGCTTTCTTCAGAATCTAGGATTTAGAAAATATAAGCTCAGCATGGAACTACTCAACTCGGCAGCCATATAACGGCCAAACCAGTGGTCACGTGTGTGAGTGGTTAGAGGTTTGCAGTGTCCATCATGTGGTAGTACTGTGCCGGATAACGTGAAATTCTGTCCCAGCTGTGGCACGAAAATGGACAGCTTGAAAGCACCCGCGCCCGCAGGGGCCGCGTCCAGCTCAGTTTTTGCTGGTAACGAGTACATAATCGAACAGAAGATTGTGGCATTGCGAGATACGTTCGGCATCAAGGATAGAAGCGGTAACCTTCTCGCTTATGTGAAGAAGAAAATTGTGAGCTGGGGAGCCCAATTCTACTTTGAAACCCCTGACGGCACTAGGCTGGGCGAGATGCGTGGGAAGGTGCTGACTGTAAGGCCGACGTTTGAGATTTATGACGCCCAAGCCCTCGTCGCAGTAGTGAAGAAGAAAATCCTCAAACTCATAGGATCAGAGTGGTGGCTTGAAAATGCATCGGGGACGGAGATTGCTCGAATCAAGGGGAACATAACTGAACATAACTTCTCAATTCAATCCCCCTCGGGAACCGAGATAGCGCAAATCCACAAGAAATGGGTCAGCGTTCGAGATTCATATGGCATCGAGATTCTAAGCCAAGAACTCAATCCGTACGTGGTCGTAGCCTACGCTATTGCGATGGATCACACCCAATTCAAGGGTGCGAAAGGATTCTCCGTGGGGTTGGGTGGACTGGGCACGATGACGGACGATTTCAAGCCTCAGTTCTGAGGCCTGAATTCTCTATTTCTTTTCCGTCCAGTCGTAGAACCCTCGTCCGGTCTTCCTTCCGAGGAGGTTCGCACGCACCATCTGCTTCAGGAGACTACTGGGACGGAACTTTGGGTCGCCGGTTTCGTTTACCATCACATCTGCAATGAAGAGGGTCGTATCGATGCCAACGTAGTCGAGCAGCTTCAACGGCCCCATAGGCCAATTGAGACCGAGTACGCATGCCTTGTCAATGTCCTCCGGTTCGGCTACGCCTTCGGCCACTAGGAAGGCGGCTTCGTTCAAAGCTGGGACGAGAATGCGGTTTACGATGAAACCCGGCGTGTCTTTCTTCACAACAACAGGTTCCTTACCTAGCTTCGCGGTTACTTGTTTGATAGCCTCCACTGTCTCGTCTGATGTCTTCAATCCGCGCACGATCTCAATGAGCCTCATCAGCTGAGGCGGGTTGAAGAAATGCATCCCGCAGACCTTCTCAGGCCTCTTCGTCGCGGCCCCAATCTCAGTGATGCTGATTGAAGACGTATTTGAAGCGATTATTGCGTGAGCGGGCGCATACTTGTCGGCTTCCGCGAGGACCTGTTTCTTGAGGGGCGGATTTTCCGTCACAGCCTCAATGACCAAGTCCGCATTCTCTACGGCCTCCTTCAGGTCGAGGGTAGGGTGAATTCGACTCAAGATTTCTTTGGATTCACTCTCACTCATGGTTCCCTTCTTAACGAAACGTTGGAGACTGTCCCGGATCATCTTCATTCCATTGTCGACAAAACGTTGCTCAATATCCCGCATCGTCACGTCGAATTTACCAGTCTGTGCACAAACCTGTGCGATACCGTGCCCCATGAGGCCGGCCCCTAACACGCCTACACGCTTCACTTCCATAACAACCACGCCCGCATAATCGAAACGTGAACGAAGATATGCTTTCCCATAAGCGAAACTTCCTGGGACTTTGAATTACGCTGTCGTAATAAGCAAAAACTTGAATCTATTCTGGTGGGAATCTGGCATAAGTTGATTAGGGATGATTCAGCGCGAAGGCTCGCAGACATGCGTAGGATGGTAGCGATTGAGCAACTCGTTTAAGAAATTGAGGCTGAAGAGATTCTTTGTTGGTGGCATTATTGGTGGCATTATTGCCACGATATTATTGTATGTGGCTACTGAGTTTCTTGGGTTCCCCTTCCCGCCCCTAGCCATATTTCAAGTGCTAATTGCTCCGGTGCCAGGGTCCATTCAATCGTTTATGGTTGATACGTTTCGTGAGTACGCCAAGTATTCGGCCTTCGTAGCCTCCTCGGCCATGTACGCTGTAATGTACGGGTTGATCGCTGTAGGCCTAGCCTTCCTGTTCAAAGGTGATTTGCAAGGTAAAGCCAAGCAAGCAACGCTTCTTGGCGTTGGGGTGCCAACCGCAATCAGCCTCGGCCTTCAACTGGACCTAGCTAACGCGTTCCCAGCGATATCATCCCTATACGGCTGGGTTCTCGCTGGCGTTCTCGCTGTCGCAGTCAACTTGATCTTCGCTAAGACGCTCATTAATTACACCACAATTGCCCCACCCGTCTCCGCTGCGAAGCAGGCACCTATGGCTGCGGTGGCTTCGGCGCGGCGTGGGGTTTTGAAGAAGGCTGTGATCGCTGCGGCTGTCTTGGTGTTGGCAGGGGTTGCGGCTAGGATTGGGCTTTCCATTTTCGAGAACCAACCAGTCGTTACAAGCGGGACAGCGGTCCCAATCAACCCCAGCGCAGGGCAAACGACAACAGCGGCTACGAGCACCGTAACTAGTGGCGTGGGGGATGTTTTCAGTGACCCTAGAATCAGCGACCTAGTCGCCTCAGAAGTCACCGACAACCGCGTCTTCTACCGTGTGGACATTAACCCGATTCCCCCGCAGCTGGACTTCGATAAATGGTCGTTGGATGTTGGCGGGAAGGTAAAAAACCCAGTAACGCTTGACAAGAATTCCTTGCTGCAATTGCCCACGGCCGACGAGTACGCGACACTTGAATGCGTCAGCAACACCATAACCCCGCCGGGCGGGCTCATCAGCAACGCCAAGTGGACCGGCGTACCCTTGGCCACGCTGCTAAACCAAGCTGGCCTACAAGGCAATGCGAATTACGTTGTTTTCCGGTGCGCGGACGGGTACACGGTTGGAATCCCAATCGACCGTGCCTTAGAATCGGGGGCCCTGCTAGCGTACAAGATGAATGATGCCATGCTCCCCACCGAGCATGGGTTCCCATTGCGTGCCATTGTTCCGGGGATTTACGGGATGATGAATGCGAAGTGGATAACGGCGATTGAAGTTTCGGATCAAGTGTACCTAGGGTACTGGCAGGAACGCGGCTGGTCGAATGATGCCCGCATCAAGACGACATCCATCATCTACTACCCCACACCCAACGCGCAAGTTCATGGCCCAACACCCATCGCTGGCGTAGCATTCGCCGGCGACCGCGGCATAAGCAAGGTTGAAGTCAGCGTGGACGGCGGCAACACATGGAACGAGGCGAAACTGAAGACGCCGGGCTCACCATACTCTTGGGTCCTCTGGGCCTACCAGTGGACACCAACAACCACCGGCACCGCGAACATAATCGTCAGAGCAACCGACGGGAAAGGCCAACTCCAGGACCCCGCAGCCGTCCAACCCTTCCCAAACGGCGCCTCAGGATACCCCACCGCCCAAGTCACCGCCACATAATTGCCTGCGCTGAGACGACAAACTCTTCTACTCCCTGGCCATCGAACTTACTGGCTCGATGCTGAGAGAGGAAATTCATGCGATGACAAAGGCTCAAGTGAAAATGGCTGTGGACCTCTTCAGAGTCATAGGCACTGCTCTTAAAAAATCACAGAACCGTCTTCCCAGACTAATCTCGGTTGATTATGATGAAGATGGTGATGTTCTATACGCAAGGTTCAGTCACGCGAAAATTGTTGATTCGAAAGCGTTAGATGAAGATGGGATGGTCATGGCTTCACTGGGTTCGAATGGCCGAACGGTCGGCCTCGTAGTCATGCACGCCTCGACACTCATGTAATCTTAGCTTACGAAGTTGCCCGCCACGTTCCTACGCTAACTAAACTAAATCCCGGTGCTTTCAGCCGGCGGGTAGTTTCATTTCGAGAATTTCAAGGAAGCAGAATTGATGCAATAACGGAGGCCGGTGGGTGCGGGGCCGTCGTCGAAGACGTGGCCTAGGTGGGCGTCGCATCGGTTGCATACGACTTCGGTGCGCTTCATGAAGAAGCTGCGATCAGTTTCGGCCTGGATGTTGTTCTCGTTGATGGGGGCGTAGAAGCTGGGCCACCCGGTTCTCGAATCAAACTTCGTCTCCGAACTGAACAGGTCGCTACCGCAGCAAACACACTGGTAGACCCCCTTCTCGTGGTTATCCCAGTACGCGCCCGTGAAGGCTCGCTCGGTTCCCTTCTTGCGGGCGACGTGAAACTGTTCCGAGGTAAGTTGGCTCTTCCATTCCTCCTCACTCTTCACAAATTTCTCTACCATCTCTCAACCATCCCTCCACGCACGCTAACGGAGGCTCATCCAGAGGAGCACCGCCAACCCAGCCGTCTGCGCAACCGTAATCACCATCACAAACATCTCCACGCCCGAAGCATAATACATGAACATAGCAACGTACGAATAGAAGGCAACCAAATTCTGCAAGAGAAAAAACCCAGCGAAAAACAACAACCCCGCAGTAAACGCGGCCTTGATTTTTCTGAAACTACTACCGTATACGATGATCAGACCGATGAGGAGCAGAATGTTCGCTAAGGAGAATATGGCTGCGGCCTGAAGCATCATATGTGCCATGCTCTACCACTCCTCCTTTCCACGTTCAAGGCGTTATCTGCTTTGGCCCAATTTTCTCCCAAATCTTAACGAACTCCTCATAATTCTGCTCCAGTTCGGGCGAAAGAAAATACATGGAACCGTAACCTTGCCCAACCTCAAGAACGAGCCTGTTCCGCCTAAGAATGCTGAGGTGGTGGCGTACGGTCTTGTAATCCATCCCCAACGTCTGGGCAAGTTGATTCGCGTTTAATGGCTGAGCCTTGAGTGTGAGTATGATTCGCGCACGGTTCGCTCCGCCCCGGTTCCCCGTAATCACCCACCAAAGGATCCGGCGGACGGCGCTCGACATTCCCAGCTCAACCTCAGCCCAGTCATTTACTCTAGTTTAATAGATAAAACGTCAAGCGCCCAATTTTCGGGTGAAACTCTGGCTAATCTCGCCCCCGTCCAATCTTCATATGCAACCAACACGTACGGAGGGGAAAGTTGGCCTTGACCGCTCCAATCGACGTACGCAACGCCAACCTGCGGTGCCCTAGCTGCGACACTGAATCCATGCTCACCAGCCAGACGGAATATGAGGTAGAACATTTTGGCTCCGTCCTCATGAGCGTAATCACCTGCCAGAAATGCGGCTACAGGCATACAGACGTAATGACGCTGACGGAACGTGAACCCATCGCCCTAGCCGCTAAGATTAGTTCGGTTGAAGACTTGAACATGCACGTCATAAAATCTGGGACGGCGACGGTGAGTATTCCGGAGTTCGGGGCGACCATAACACCTGGCCCGTATAGTGAGGGTTACATTTCAAACGTTGAAGGCATCCTGGACCGGATTCAAGATGCGTTGACCATGATGCTCTCAACGGCGACAGGGAAACGCCTCGCAAGAGGCGAGAAGATGCTCAAGCAATTTCGCCTAGCTAAGGAGAAGCCCCGCTTCACGCTTACACTCAAGGACCCATTCGGCAACAGCGCAATCGTCTCATCGAACCCCCAGAAAGTGAAGAAACGACGCCTCACCAAACGGGAACTTCTAACCGTAAAGTACGGCCACCCCTGATAAACGCCGACTACGTTCATTAGAGCTGGGCGTTGCAGGCGGATACTAATGCAGCCGCGAAAAGGCTCTGGGGTTCAGCCATCGAAGAGTACGTTAGGTTTTATCGTGAACCCTATCGCCGGAATGGGTGGCAAAGTTGGGTTGAAGGGAAGCGACGGCCCAAGTATCCTTCAGAAGGCAATAGAGCTTGGAGCGACCCCAACATCTCCAAACAGATCAATTGAAGCGCTTCAAAGAATCATCAAGATCAGGGACTCCTTGGAATTAGTCACCTATCCCGCCGAAATGGGAGAAGACGAAGCGAGGGCCGCCGGATTCAGCTCACGTGTGATAGGTTCGATAGCCAAAGGGAAAACAAATTCAGATGATACAAAGAGCGCAGCTCGCGAAATGCTGAGCCTGAAGGTTGACCTAATCCTTTTCGCGGGTGGCGACGGAACTGCAAGAGACCTCTGCGATGCGGTTGACCTCAGAGTCCCTGTGATAGGGATCCCCGCGGGAGTGAAGATTCATTCCGCTGTTTTCGCGGTGAACCCGAGGAGCGCCGGCGATTTGGCCGCTAACTTTCTGCTGCGCCAACCAATGCAACTCCGGGATATGGAGGTCATGGACATTGACGAGGCAGCCTTCAGGGAAAATCGGGTTTCAGCGAAGCTTTACGGATACATGAAGGTCCCCTTTGATAGGGCGCTCGTTCAGAGTGCAAAGGGGAGCAGCCCCACCACCGAAGATTCTTCGCTAATTGATATCGCAACCGACCTTGTAGAGAACATGCAACAAGATTGCCTCTACATCCTCGGGCCTGGGACAACGACGAAAACCATCACGGACAAGCTTGGGTTGAAAAAAACTCTCCTCGGCGTCGACGCAGTCCTAAACCGAAAGCTGGCTGCTTCGGACGCGAATGAAACCAAACTCTTGGAACTATTGGAAGAAAGAAGAAAAGCGAAGATAATTGTCACGGTCATTGGTGGGCAAGGGTTCATTTTCGGTCGGGGCAACCAGCAAATTAGCCCTCAAATCATCAGGCGCGCCGGCAAGGAGAATATAATCATCGTCGCCACACCAAACAAGCTTGCCTCCCTGAAGGGCGCACCTCTACTGGTGGATACAGGTGATCCCGAACTCGACGCGGAACTTAGCGGCTACACCAGAATTCTAACTGGCTACGGCCGCAGCGTAATATATAGGATATCAAATCGGTCAGAACCATATGTGCGCGACAGTTAAGAGGAGTCCGCCGCCTTCAACACTTGGTGTTCAGAGTGACCGGACACAGCGCTCATCCGTACATGCCCAACTCCGTTTCTGAAGTAAAGCAGGAGATGCTCAAAGAAATCGGGGTGGAGAACAGTGAGGAACTCTACGCTCAAATAATTCCCGACAGGCTAAGGCTCAAACACCGAATGAACCTCCCGAAGCCCCTCGCCGCAGAAGCTGACCTGAGACGACATGTGGAACAAATCTTATCGAAAAACATCGATTGCAACAAAAACCTGAGTTTTCTTGGGGCAGGCTGCTGGAAGCATTATGTGCCAGCCGTCTGCGATGAGATTGCTCGAAGAGCGGAGTTTCTGACTGCCTACGGCGGCGACGAATACTCAGACTTAGGCAAGCATCAAGCATTCTTCGAGTTTCAGAGTATGATTGGCGAACTGGTGGGAATGGATGTAGTCGGCCTTCCCACATACGATTGGGGCGCCTCAGCCGGAAACGCGATTAGAATGGCGTCAAGGATAACGGGCAGAAGAGAGGTTCTCGTCTCACGCACCATAAGCCCAGACCGACTCGCAATAATACGCAACTTTTGCGGCCCGGCAGCAATGCCAAACCACATCGACGTCAAAACAATCAGCAACGATTCCAAGACCGGCATGCTCGACCTCAACCACCTCAGGAGAGAAATTTCGTCTAAGACAGCAGGCGTTTACTTCGAGAACCCATCATACCTTGGGGTTATCGAAGCCAACGGCCAGGAAATCTCGAAGATTGCCCATGAAAGCGGTGCCGAATGTATAGTTGGCGTAGAACCCATCTCGTTGGGTGTGCTTTCGCCT
>JBAVCK010000027.1:0-3534 GCA_049586635.1 Bathyarchaeia archaeon | reverse complement strand
GTTCGCTGGAAATTCGGATACATGGTCTCACATTCGTCGACTCTGGTAATACTTCAACTGCAGTCAAAATCGCTTTTGGAAACATCAACCTTTTTGAGTCTCGCGCATGCGTTCTCCACCTTATGTCCGATAGCGAATGACGCCCCTGACGTTATCGCGCGCCACGTTGACGATATCACTCTTGCCGGGCAAGGACTACTGACTCACCGGAAAGATGGGTGGAGAAATCTATTCTCGATTTCTCAAGGTCCACAATATCTGCATAAACAGTCGCGACGTAAGTATCAGCCGAAAAACACTTATTCGAATTCCCTGATAGTAGTCAAGATGTTGTATGTCCTCTTTCTCTGGCGCCGAATACGAGCGGCGATTCGAACGTGTAAGGTCGCTAATGGCTGAAAGAAGCATCGATGCACTTCTTGTATCCAACACACAGAACGTGGCATATCTCGCAGGTACCGGTAGTTTCGATCATTCTTGGGCGATGCATTTCATGGAACCAATTGCGTACGCTTCCGTTGTGGTTGTACCCAAAGCCGGTCGACCAATGCTGATCGTTCACGACGTATTCAAGGACGTGCTCTATCAGGCCCGCTCGATTAGTGACGTGCGTGTGTACTACGAGAGAGGCCCCGACGAAGAACAACCCTATGTCGGAATGGCAGTTCAAGCACTCAAGGATTTGGAGTGCAGCAAAGGCGCCATCGGCATAGAGCTAGGTTGCGGCTATATGACGGATCCCAAACTTGGGATGCCGCTAGCCAATCTTCTCCGCATAGAACAAGAGTTACCCGACGCTAAGTTCGTCGATTGCAGCGAGATACTACGTATCGTGAGGATGACGAAATCAAAAGTAGAGATTGAGCACATAAGAAAGGCTACTGAAGCAATCGATAAAACGTTTGACGTTTGTTTCGAGACCATCAGTCCCGGTATGAGCGAAACTGAGATTGTCAGCATCTGTAACAAGACAATAAGCGAGAATGGTGCGAGACCTGTTTGGACGCTTGCCACCTGCAATCCTGAAGCAATATTGCTTCCCAGGCCCGAAGTCAGGCTTAGGAAGGGCATGCTTCTATTCTTAGACCTAGGAGCAACATATGCCGGCTATCACGCTGATATGAACCGAATGGCTGTTGCGGGAAGACCCTCGGTTGAGCAACTGAAGACATGCGAGAACATAGCCGCAATAACACGTGCAACGATAAAATCGATCAAGCCTGGAATCAGAGCTTCAGATACACTTGAGATATGCAGAAAAGAGTATCAAAAGGTCGGGTTGAAAGTCCCGGTTGTGCATGAGAGTACAGGGTACGGCCCCCACCGCAAGATCGGCCATGGAATAGGTCTTACGCTCTCAGAAGCACCCCAACTTACTTGGTATGATGAAACCGTCATAGAGCCTGGCATGACGCTATGCGTCGAGCCCCATATTCGTAGATACGCGACCGAACAGATTGTTGCTGTTACGGACGATGGATCAGAAACTCTGTCAAAGGCAGACGATCGGCTGTACCAGGTCTAGATTCCGCACTAGATCCGATCATTCTCTGATACATTCTTTCTTGACGGGATAGTAGGATTTTTGTTTTCATGCCTCCTCCGAGTGGCTCGCTAGTCGTTTTGAGGAAGAGAACGCGACCGTACCCAAGTGCATGTTCAGTCATGTTGCAGGGCAGTGAATCAGAAGCAGGAGATATCGCGGCCGGCGGTTCTTGGGCATCCAATAGGTAATGCAGCAGATGTGATCGTGAAAAAAGGGCGAAAGAAATCCGAGTTGATGGCGAAACCTTCTTAACAGCAGTGCGGGACATCGATCCGTATGGCAGTCGATGAAGCTAAGACAAGGAAGATTCTTGCTCAGATCAGTGAGAAAGAGGCCGTCGACGTACTCCGTCGACTGGTTCAATTCAAGACGGTGAACCCACCTGGCAACGAGAAAGACTGCGCTGAGTACATCGCCGAATATCTCAGCGATGCGGGAGCCCACGTAGAACTACTCGAACGTGAGAAAAACCGACCAAACGTTGTGGCCAAGATGCAAGGGACCGATCATAGTACAAGTCTCATGCTTAATGGCCATATTGATGTCGTCGCCCCGAGCGAAGGGTGGTCTCTCGACCCATTTGCCGGTGTTGAAAAGAACGGACGAATCTATGGCAGAGGCGCATCTGATATGAAGTCTGGAGTTGCGGCCAGCATGGTTGCGACCAAGGCACTTCTTGAATCAGGGGTTTCGCTGAAGGGCGACCTGACCTTCACAGCGGTCGCCGATGAGGAATCCTTAGGTCCGGCGGGAACCAGATTTCTCCTTGAGAAGGGACTTCGGGCAGACATGGGTATCGTAACGGAACCCACGGACTTGAGAATTGAAGTCGCACAAAGAGGAATTCTCTGGCTTGAGGTAAGAGTTGACGGAAAAGCTGCACACGGAGGCAGGCCTTGGCTTGGCATCAGCGCTATCTACAGAATGATGGACTTCCTGAATGCATTGAGGGAATTGGAAAGGCAACTTGCTAGTAAGAAACACGAACTCGTTACAAGTCCTTCAATAAACGTCGGAACGATTGAGGGCGGGTTCCGAGTTAACGTCGTTCCGGACACTTGTACGATTCGCATCGATAGACGCCTGATTCCAGGTGAGACTATAGAGGAGGCTCAAAACGAAATTCTGCAAATATTCCACCATATGAAACTCAAGGATCCCAGCATGAAAGAAACACATAGAATTTTGGTTGCAGCCGCTCCATTTGAGATACCACATGAACATCCGACTATTGTCGCTCTGGAGAGGGCAGCAAGAACGGTTCTGGGGCAGACACTTCCCATTGCGGGCAAGGACGCGGGGACTGACGCAATATGGATGGTTGAAGCGGGAATACCGACAGTTATGTTTGGCCCTGGTCAGTATAAGGCCTCGCATACTGCAGATGAATACGCCGAGGTTGGAAAGCTCCTGAGCGGAACCAAGGTTTTGGCACTTGCTGCCTATGACCTGCTAAACGGAGAGAAACACGAATGAGACGAATCCCAGTCGTCAGGCGCATGTTCGAAGTCGAAACAATCGAAGCACCCACAGGTGGAGCCCGAGTTAAGCGATTAATCACAAAGAAAAGGGACGGCGCAGAGTTGCTCTTGGGCGTCTGCTTTATGGATCCAGGTGAGGAAACAAAGACCTGGTCATCCGAGTATGAGTATGCGAAGGACGCAGTAGTGGTTCAACCAATGAAGATCAAAGGGAGATCCAAGGGCGTTCATTTTGGGCCGTGGCATGAGGTTTACTACACAATCAAGGGCGAATTGAGTCTCTTCTGGGGGAGCAGTGAGAAGAACATGAAGGAACTCCGTTTCAGTGAGGGCGACGCAGTCTATTTGGCGCCCGGCTGGAAGTACAGACTCAAGAACCGGGGAACCGAGCCTGCCTTTACAGTTTACGCAGGTACTCCTCCCCCGGAATGAGTAGATACTAGGACACCATTCAAACAGTATACCACGTCTTGTCAGGCATCTTGCATTGACAGCGGACTTCTATAG
>JBAVCK010000026.1:0-13523 GCA_049586635.1 Bathyarchaeia archaeon | reverse complement strand
TGCTTTCTATTAGAGTGGGCTTTACTGACTGCTCCTCATGCCTTTGTATAAAAAACCGTAAAGCTCGACCGATACCCCAACCATTCCAATAGCGGTAGTTGCTAGCAACCAAGCCATGAGAACATGTGTGTCCGGCGTCAATAGGCTTGGGTAATAGTTGTAGTAGTACGCCCAGATGGTTACGATTACGAGATTCACGCCAACTGAGAGACTTACTAGGAACACCATAATCTTGGTTGGGTATTCCATGTGAACCGATAGATACTCTTGCATATTTAACGCGCGGCCCTTTAACTTCCTCGGACTCTTGTGTCCCGACATTTGACAGTCGGAACCGTGTCCCAAGGACTTTACAGAGCCAAATCCTCTGTGTTTTTATGTGTAATGCAGATGCGTATGCGCCTGGCCCAACCAAACTCAACGGGTTAATCTGAATTGACGCCTTCTAAGATCTTCCTTCGAGATGCGACTGGGCTAACGAAGAAAGTTTCGTTGCTCGACGCGATTGCGATCAACGTTAGTTACATGTCGGTAGGTGCTGCGCTGGCACTGGTTGGGTTTACGATGCTTGCGCTTCCGACTGTTTCAGGCGTTAACCTGGTTTTCGGGTCGGCGATAGCCGCCCTATTGGCGGTTCCCCAAATGATTGTCTACACCATGATGTCGAGTCGAGTCTCTAGGACTGGAGGAGATTATGTGTGGCTCTCCAGGTCGCTTGGCGGTTTTCTCGGTAGCACGATAACGCTAACTGGCATCACACTTGAAACCATGCCATATCTGGCGCTCATCGCTTTGTCCGCTGTGTTCGCTGTAGGTTCTGTCGGGCTTTCCCTTGGTTACTCAAGCATGCTGGGACTCGCATTACCCGGCAACATCTCAGGCTCGGCTCCATTCTCACAGTTCTTATTGGCGTCCGGTTTGGTGCTAGTTTTGGTTGCAATCAATATACTGAAGCCGAGGCTCGGATTCAAGTTAATTTCAACATGCTGGATTATTGGCATGTTTTCGGTGGCTGTCGCCGTAGTCACAATGATCATTGCAGGGCCTGCAGGCGTAGAGAATTACATCAACAAGCTGAATATTCCGCAGACCACCTACGCCTCGCTTGCTCGTTCTTATTCCGGGCCCACGTTCGATCTAAACTCAACGTTGTTGATGATGCCCTACTTTGCTCTCTTTACTTATCCGTGGTTTAACGCCGCACCATCAGTGGGTTCCGAGTTGAAACAAAAAGCATCGAAGTGGAACGTGCCAATTTCCCTCCTGTTGGCTTTCCTTGTAGTAACCATTCCCTACGCAGCGATGTATTACGTTGGGGGATTTCAGTTCACGACCGCAGCTCTCTCAAACCCAACGCTCGTGAACAACTACTCCTTCAATTTCTGGACGTTGGCCATTGGCGTCTCTTCGAATTACCTGCAGGCTTTGATAATCGGAATAGGTTGGATAGTGCTGACGGTTGCGATTTTGGCATTCGGCATAATTACAATTTCCAGATACATGCTTGCACAAGCCTTCGACCGGTATCTTCCATCTCAGTTAGCCTACGTTAGCCCGAAATACGGTTCACCAGTCGTTGCGCACATACTTGACCTCGCAGTAACCGTCGTCCTAATCGGTCTCGCGGCTTTTCTCTATGGGACGATTTCTTCCCTTTACGGTGCCGTGATGGCGTCGATGATTTATTTTGCGTTCGTTGGAGTTGCTGCAACTATCTATGCCGTAAAGAATGAAAGGGGAGGTTCCAAGGTTCTCCTTGCAGTCGCCGGGGTACTGCAATCCCTAGTCTTCGCCTACCTGACTTACCAGTTCTTGGCGTATCCACGCATTTGGGGCGGCAATGCCTTAGCCTATGGATACATTGCAGTTACGTTTGTGGTGGGCGCTCTGCTATACGTGATTACAAAGGTCAGGCTTCGGAATGAGGGTTTGAACATATCGTTTGCTTTCAAGGAAATTCCCCCTGAATAATGCGCGTTTTCTGTGACATTAGGCAGAAAGGAAAGGGAAGTCCTTCACCTAACCCGTTGCTGATAAGTTCACGTTGTCTTGTTGGGGTAGCGGCATAGCTCGCTCACAGGACATACCGGGCAGAGTGGCTTTCGAGCCCGACAGATTTGCCTTCCAAGAGCCATGAAATATAGCGGGACAAAACGCGAATCCTCTTCACGGAACAACGGCATCAACGCCCCCCTAACCTTCTCCTCCCCACCCTTTCTTGGGGCCAAGCCGAGCCGTTTCGAAACGCGGAAGACGTGCGTGTCGACTGAAATTGTCGGCCTGCCTAGAACTCCTAATAGAACATCGGCCGTCTTAGGCCCAACTCTGGGCAACTCTTGAAGCTCGGCACGCACATCTTCAAACGGGCCCTTCAATGCAGCCATGATATTTCCAGAATATCGTTCAGCAATAACCTTGGCGAGCCGCTTTATTCCCCGTGCCTTCTGCTTGTGTAAGCCTGCAACATGGATTGCCTTCTCTATGGTACGGACGTTTGCCTGAGCTAGCTTAGCCACGGTTACGCCAACTTGTCGGTCAAGGTTTCTGAATGCTCGGAGCGCGGCGACATCAGTGCAGTTTTGCGTGAGAACTGTTACGATAAGGATTTGGAATGGGTCCTTCGTTTCACGCGCTACGGTTAGCGTGGCAAAGTCTTCTTCGCGTATCTCCAGGCTTGCACGAAGTATGCTGAGGATTTGTTCGGCTCGCTTCTTCTCAGCTTCAAGCGCAATGTTGTCCAATTGGGGTTCTTCAGGCGAGTGCGTTCGCAATCAGGATTGTTCTAGTCCCGTAAACGAGCAAGAGGATTCCAGCAACCGCCAGAATCCATGAAACGCCCCTTTCCCATCTCTGGCCTTGGTGGAATTCAATCAGAATTACTCGGATTCCGTTCAAGGCATGGTAATCTACGAAGATCAGCAGCAGCTCCAAGGTGACGGCGAGCATCAAATTCCGGTAAACCTCGATAACTGAATAGGCCCCGCCGCTGAATGCAAGGTTCTGAAGGTACGGCCCGGTCAGGAATACTGTGAAGAGATGTAGCCCGCCTGCAACAACTATGCCGAGCCCTGTTATGTAGTGAAGAAGCATCCTGGTGGATTCTTTCATTCCTCAAACCCCGAAGAAAACACTTAGGGCGTACACGGCTGTCGCGGCCGCGAAAAGTACGCTCAACCAAAACAATGCTCTCTGCGATTTTGTGAAGGACTTGGGTTCGTACGGGAAGTCGGGCCTGGTTGGCCGGCCTTGGAGTAATCCGAACTCGGTCAGGGTGAGCCTGATCCCGTTTATGGTGTGGTATGCGAGCATGGAGCCGATGACAACAAGGCCGATGTCGAAGAGAGGGTTCTCCAAGAAACGGAAGGTCGCTGTCCAAACATCCCGGGCCACATCAAATGACGGAACACTCCAAACGCTCAGGCCGCCAACAACGTTTCCGGTTTCCACAATATGCGCCAAAAAATAGCCGGTCACGGCAATGCCTGAGATACGCTGCAGGGCGTACGCCCATCTCTCCAGGTTGTACCTTGCGGGGTAAAACCAGCCGAGCAACGCCTTCTTCAGTTCAGAAGTGAGCGGCTCGGCCAAACCAAACACTACTGCGCCTTTGCGTTTTCCCAGAGGCCGAGTACGTTTCCTTCGGTGTCTCGGAAGTATGCGGCGAAGCCCATGTCTCCCACCGCCATCTTCTTCCTGATCATTTTGCCACCATTCTTCTGTATGCGCTTCTCAGCGTCGTCGATGCTCGCGACATTAATTGTCACCACGGGATGCTTGACAGGCTCCTGCCGTTCGAGCATGCCACCGTTTATGGCGCCTGATTCAGTGGGCCGTCCCTCGGCGTCCGTGGGAGTGGTTCCGAGTATCGCGTAGCCCATTTCCGGCATGGCGTTTATCGACCAACCAAAGGCCTCTTTGAAAAACTTCTGCGCCCGTTCCATCTTATCAACGGGAATCTCAAAGTGTACAACACTGTCAGCCATCGACGTTCGCCTGCGATTTGGAGTCAGGGCGATTCATAAAAGCGTTTGTCGGCTCAGATTTACCCTGCAGGCCACAAGAGTTAGATTGGCAGAGTTCCAAGCCCACGATGCCGAACATGTTTTCCGCCTTGGCCTTTGAAACGCTCTTCATCCCAAATATTCCCCCGCTCATGATACTGATACTCTTCCCAGTATCCGTCTCGATATTCACGCATGAATTCGATGCCTGATAGCCATTTTGCGCTCTTCCATCCGTAAAGGTGTGGAATGAACGGCCGCGCAGGGAAACCTTGCTGGGTTGGGATTGGTTTGCCATTCATCTTGAAAGCGATTAGAGAGTCGTCAACCATCGCATCGTCAAGTGGGACAGGTGCAGTGTAACCGTCCGCACAATGGAACATCACCCACTTCGCCTCGGGCTTGACCCCGGTTAGCTTTGCGAGGTCGCGGAAGGCTACGCCTTCCCAAACAACGTCCCTTATGCCCCACGAAGTGACGCAACTGAAATCCCTCGTAAGTTTAACTTGGGGTAGCTTCTGCAAATCGTCGAAGCTGAGGCTCAGCTCTTTCTCGACAAGCCCCTTCGTGGACAAGCGCCACGTTTCAAGTTTGATTTCTGGAACGCCAAGGGCTGCGTAGATTGCCCACCGTTTCGCGAAAGTTTGCCCTGGGGGCACAGTTGTCGCCATATTATCTACCGCCGTATCGGTTTTCCATGCTCTAGGGGTGGGAGCGCTTTAATGATTGCTTGGAACAGTAGGACACTAGGCAAGATAGAGGATTGCATTTTGAAACTTCTAGACCTCACTACTGAGTTGCCTCTCGAGGCCGTCTTGCAGGATACCCATGCGGGTACGCACATTGAAGCCCCTGCGTACCTCATCCCTAATGGCAAGAAACTTGACCAATTCGCTCTAGATTCCTTCATGGTGCAAGCAGTGCTCCTCGACCTGACGAGCAAGAAGGCTGGGCAACCAATCGATGACGAAGACTTGGAGGGCGCGGAAGAGAGTGCCGGGTTAGCGTTGCGCGAGGGTGAGGCGGTCGTTCTTCACACGGGCTGGGGTGATTCCGCGCGCACCACGGCCATTGCGCAACACGCTTACTTGAGTGTGAATGGCGCAGAATTTCTTGAATTCAAAAGACCATCGCTCGTTGCGATTGACACTCCCAGCCTGGACGCGCAGGATGACAAGGCTCTACCGGCGCATTCAACGTTGATGCGGGCAGAAATTCTGGTCTTGGAGAACCTTCGCAATTTGGATAAGGTTCAAGAGTCGAGGTTTCGGCTCGTGGCGTTTCCACTCAGGGTGAACGGCCCGATTTCACCAGTTCGAGCGGTGGCTGTTCTCGAAGGGTAACCGAAACGCTACGTATGAGGGGATCAAGCCGTAAAATGAGGCGAGCGTTGCGTTCGTTTGGCACCGTTTGGCTCCACCCCTCGAAGGGTGGATCCACCCTCTCACTCAACGGGGGACCCCCCCTGGTGGGTACACTGGTAACTTATCGGGTGGTCGCTTATCATCGGAACCAATGTCGGATAGCACAGCGCCAGTTTCTAGAAGGTCTTGCACACGGCCGATGGTCACGGAGAGTCGTTCCATGAGCCTAGCGTACTCTCGTGCATCTTCTTCACTCATAGATAGACAGTATTTCCTTGTATAATCCAACAGGAATTTGCCCATGTTCTTCTCTGCGATGAGACATTCTAGAATCGCCGCAGTACCAGTACAACTAGGAACAAACCGATGGTTAGACCTAATCAGAAAAGCCGCAAGAAACCGAAACTATGTGGCTAACTCCGCTCATTGCGCTGATATTTCCACCAAAAGAGTAGATTCACTGTAAGAGCGAAGAGGGTAACGACGGTTGCCAATACGGCAAATTCGGCGAATTGCCATGCTGCAGTTACAACTTGGGGATTCAAGAAGAGATTGTAGAAAATTGCCGCATTTGCAAGGCTGACTACGAGAACTACCCGCATGTATAGATGTTGCTTGCTCGTTAATCCCATCATGTTTTCCTCGATTGGCTTCAGTAAGCGGTTCAGTTAAGTAATGTTTGGCTCTGTTAACATGTCGAGCCAGCCACCCGATAAGTTACCAGAGCACCCTGGTGGGGGGGTGGGTGACATACAGTTGCGCTTGCGTCTAGCGTGGGGAGTAGCGCCCCGTACCCATCCTTTCAGCTATCTGTTCTAGTCGGGCGATGCGTTTCTGAGTTGAAGGGTGGGTTGAGAAGAGTTCGGCCACGAACGAGCCGTGGAACGGGTTGATTATGTAGAGAGAAGACATTGCGGTGTTCGTTTTGTTACGGGTGGGCCTTTGCTTTGCATAGGCATCTATTTTCTCGAGTGCGCTAGCCAACGCCATCGGGTTACCCGATATCTTGGCGCCACCCTCATCAGCTGAGTACTCACGGGTCCTTGAGACTGCAAGTTGTACTAGCATTGCGGCGATTGGGGCGAGAATCATCATGAGGAGGAGCCCGATGATGTTTCCTTGTTGTCGGTCCCGGCTACCTCCGGAATATCCGTAAACTCCGCCGAAGAGCCATCGCCATTGGGCGAGGTAGGTGATCGCACCTGCAACCGTCGCCACAATCGTGGTCGTCAGCATGTCCCAGTTCCTAACATGCGTCAACTCATGCGCGAGCACGGCTTCCAGTTCTTCGTCGTTCACTATGCTAAGCAGGCTTGTGTGAACGGCAACCGTAGCGTTGTTAGGGCTGCGCCCGGTTGCGAATGCGTTCGGGATTGGGCTGTTCACCAGCGCGACCTTTGGCATCGCGGTTCCAGTTTCCGCC
Organism: Bathyarchaeia archaeon; assembly: GCA_049586635.1. Taxonomy (GTDB): domain Archaea; phylum Thermoproteota; class Bathyarchaeia; order 40CM-2-53-6; family 40CM-2-53-6; genus FEN-987. The sequence goes on along the minus strand of JBAVCK010000026.1, from coordinate 6,735 downwards.
GTAAGCCTTCTCAGGGCCGCATACACGCGGGGTGCCTCTTCTTCGGTTACGAGCTTGGCACCGCCCATACGTAGGACGAACTTGTCGCTAAACCAGTAGATTATGAGGTTCATGAATGCGGCAAAGCCAAGTGCAAGGATCGGTGAAAGGCCTAACAGGTATGCGATTACGAAGAGGATACCTGTTAGAAACCCGACTAGCAGGGTTGTCTTGATGAATGTCCACACCATGTTTCATGCATCCTATTTTGTTACCACAGGTAACAACTGGTATAAATTCTTAGCGCCTGGGTTCTGTTAAGTTCTCGGCTCACATGCTAGGTTCTTGTGGGTGTTAACTCGCGGCTCATTTAGAGTAATGAGCCGAATTCAAATTGGGAAGCTGTAATGTAAAACGACGGGGAATACGCTTCCAAACTGCAATCGAATAATCGTTATCTCAATACGGTCTCCATAATTGTGGTAGTTCACGTAGGTCTTTGTCAGAATTCCGCTCTCGTCAGTCCTTGTCTGACAGATTGGTGTCAGCTTAGGATCGATTACAATTTTCTTGAGCTCATATCGAATCGGTAGTTCTGGAAGATTAATGCCAATTGAGGCCGTTTTCGAACGCCTTACCGTTGAGAGACGTAGAGCTCCAGAATGCCATTGTCTTGTTTCTTGATGAATACTCCTTCAGTGAGTTCCCGTATTTCCCCGCTCTTGAGTTTCAAGGTTGTCGGCAATTCGTCCTTAGGCGAAAGTGGTAAAAATCCCAATGCGGCGATGAGTTGGTTGTGTGTTCTCTCAATATTGGATAAGGTCAAACTGTACTTCCCTAACATGGAGACTAGGAAGTCGAGAACCAGAAGTCGGCTCGTACTCATGTCACGTCCCTTTTTTCTTAAGTACTCAGCGAGAACTTGACCAAAGTACTCTCGAACCTCACGGGCAATCTTGTCATCTCCACTTAGGAATTGTACAGAAGATGCCTCTACGCCGTCAAGTTCCATCATGGAAGGTAATCCAATCTGTGACTGAACTATCGAATCCATATTCAATTCACTTTCCGATTTCCAGACTGACAGATTTCAATTCTTCAGAGATGGCATAGAACTGTTTAGATACTTGCTTCTTTTCTTCAAGTGTCAGTTTCGCTACATTTAGCATTTTCAAATTCAGTTGACTGGTTTTCATTAGTGCTACAAGGTATCGTCCAATTAGGTCTGGGCGTGATTCTCCAATAAGCCTAGGAATCAGCGTACTATCATTAAGAGCGTTCAGATTCAAGCCAGCTTTGGCAAGAATCTCTTCAGCTTTGATGAGTGAATCCACCATCTCTCCATTTCCTCGCGCGAATGTCGCCATGCCATCTACGACCGTTCTCGCCACCTCATAGTTAGATAGAGTAGTAGACAAATCAAACCACCGAAAGTTATCGCTCTTGCGAGTAAAGAGTCTAGCGATTTGCCAAATACTCCCCAATAATCACCCTGGCCGTTTCAGGTATCGAACCGAGCATGCGTTTCTTACGTTCCTTTTCGAGTGCCACTTGCATTTCTTCAGTTATCGAGAGCATAAACCGCTTCATTCCCATGGTTTGCACCTATTGATATCAATAAGCACAAGTGTTATAAATAACTTGCGTAGTATCAATAGGTATCAATAGCAACAGGCGAAAGATGATGATGACCGCCCAAAGTCTGCTGATGCGACAAGCGAAAGGCCATCAAATAGCTGCAATAGAAGGAGCTGTAACAAGAATAGACGAAAACACCTACCATGTGCGTAGCCAATCAGGAAACGGCATCTATGTAGTAACTTGGACAAACAACGGCTGGAACTGCACGTGCCCTGATTTTTCCTATCGTAGTGTAAGATGCAAACACATACATGCCTGCTTTCTCAGCAAAACCATACGCCGAGAAGTTCAGCTTCAAACAATCGAACCAATCTTATCCCTTGTTTGTCCAACATGCGGAACTAAAGACAAAATCGTGAGGCATGGCAAAAGAAGAACTAGCTTCGGAGAAATTCAAAGATACTTCTGTAAGACCTGTGCGAAATGGTTTGTTCATAACCTTGGCTTTGAACGTATGAAAGCGAGTCCTCAAGCGATTACTGAAAGTATGCAACTGTATTTTTCAGGTGAAAGCCTTCGGAATGTCCAGAAATTCCTACGGCTGCAAGGTGTGAATGTAAGCCATGTGGCGATCTACAAGTGGACTCGGAAGTACGTAAACCTCATGGAGCATTACTTAGCGAAGATAACACCCCAGGTTGGCGAGGTATGGCGAGCTGACGAACTATTCCTCAAAGTCAAAGGCAACATGAAGTACTTGTATGCCGTGATGGATGACGAAACAAGGTTTTGGATTGCGAAGGAAGTCGCAAGCACAAAGTACACTGCTGATGTGAGGCCGCTATTCGCTAAGAGCAAGATATTTGCGCAAAAATCGCCCACATTTCTCATAACCGATGGAGCGCAGAACTTTCACGACGCGTTCAACAAGGAACTGCGCACTAGCCGATACAACAGTCCAAGGCATATTCAAGACATACGTATGGAAGGGAGAATACACAACAACAAAATGGAGCGCATGAACGGGGAAATCAGGGATAGAGAAAAAGTTGTCAGAGGCGTAAAACGGGAAGATAGCCCTCTACTAACAGGTTTACAAATCTACCACAATTTTGTCAGACCACATGAAGCCTTGAACGGTAAGACGCCCGCCGAAGTTGCGGGAATAAACATTCTCGGAAAGAACAAGTGGCTGACAATAATACAGAATGCAAGTCAAAACCTATGTCGAATAGAGAACGGGAAAGTTGAGGTTGAAAAGTAACAGGTGAATCTTGCGACGGTCTTTCCTCGCTGCATGTTTGAGAGCCATGTTCTTGGAGGTCAAGTATGCTCCGTACAGAACATACACCAATAGAGCTACTGCGGCCGACACTGCACTTGTTGGTAATCCATAGAATGAGTGCCAAGAAACGGGGATTAGCGCAATAACGAATATGGCTCCAATAAGGCCGCCGAATCGAAGGTCGCTGACCTGATTCTTTCTAACCATCCTCTCAAACGCCTCGTATATGCCGCCAAAAACAGCGATTAACCAAGGGAAAGTTGCACCAATCGCGTTGTTAAATCCTGTCAGACCACCAAAAGTCCATGTCAAGACTAGGAATAGGCTCACAAGAACAAGGAGTGTTATCTTGGGAGGAATTCTTGGCAATTCCACCTAAGCCACGCTCTAAAGCGCATGACCTAACTTGGCGGCGCATCTGCTGTTTGCGTTACAAAAAGCCCACTAGGAAATGTCACATTCAAGACGATGTGATAGAAGATGTTCGGTTGTTCGGTTCGGTAGTTACCCACAAAGGACAATGAGTAAAGGCCAGTCGGAATAGAATAGAGCGGTGTTGTACTCAATACTTGACCAGCATAGGATATCTGAGCAACAGCGGTCACACTGAAGCTGTTGGTGTCTGGAGATACAGGAAAAATGAAAATCGCATCCTTTTGAACACTTGCTGCACTAGCATACGTCAGATGGTCAAGCTTAACGGAAAGAAATGTCACTTGCTGGGGATACTTGAAAACTTGAAAACTGGCGGTGACTTTGGGGTAAATTGGGTAAACTGCTAAAGCAATCGCCGCAACGACGACAATCAAAATCAGAATCGGGCCGAACGCTATGTTGCCACCTTTCGGCATAGTCGCACCATGAGTAAGCCGCGGGTGTCGCCGTTTATGGTTTTGCCTAAGACGGTTAGAAACAAGTCGATTTTTCTGAGTTTGAAGCGACATTCCTACAATTCTACTCCTCACCTAGAAAATGAGCCGCCAGTTAACAGGTCAAAAACCCGAACCTATGAGCCGTCAAGTTACCAGAACCAGCGCCTGAACGCCGGAGATTCTGGCTTTCTACAGTCTGTTCCTACCGGCGGGTGATGATTCGTTCTGTCTCCTGATAGATTGGGAGTCCGTCCCTCGGGTCAGCACGTATCTTCACGAAGGCTTCCATAATCTTCCTAGTTATAGGCCCCACTTTCCCGTCGGCGATTTCTATGCCCCTCACCTTCACGAGTGGGACAACCTCAGATAACGTTCCCGTTAGAAACGCTTCATCGGCATTCGTTACGTCGTAGGGTGTAAGCCCTTTTTCGACGACCCGGTAATCTAATTCTCTTGCCAGCTTGATGATCCGTTTCCTCGTAACGCCTGGGAGGATGCCGGCAGTTGATGGGGGTGTGAAGATTTCGCCCTTTTTCACAATGAAGAGGTTCGTGGTCGTGGCTTCGGAGACGAACCCGTTCCGATCTAGCATTAGGGCGTCGTCTGCGCCAGCATCAACGGCTTCAAGTTTAGCCAGAACGCTGTTCAGATAGTTTAGCGATTTTATTTCGTGGGTAGTGGCGTCGACGGCGTCGCGGCGCACCGACGAGATGATGACTGAAATTCCCCTCTGTTTCGCAATCGCGCCGAACGCTGGGTCCGCGTATTCTGTTATGATTATTACCGAAGCCTTTCGGCACTTCCTCGGATCAACGCCTAGGTCGCCAACGCCTCTTGTGACGACTAGGCGTATGTAGGCGTCTTTCAGGCCGTTTCTTTTGATGGTCTCAACTACTGCCCGCGTCATGTCTTCTGGGGGAAGAGGGATTTGGAGTCTGATAGATTTCGCGGAACTGTAAAGGCGTTCTAGGTGTTCCTTGAACTGGAAGATGACTCCGTTGTATGCTCGGATGCCTTCGAATACGCCGTCACCATAGAGCAAGCCGTGGTCGAAAACGGAAACTGACGCACGAGATTTCGGGTGCCATTCCCCGTCCACGTAGACAACGTGTTCCTTCACTACCACGCATGGTCCCCGCCGGTCTACCTCCGGAACCGTATAAAATGGTTCCTTCAACCGGTTTCAAGCTGAGAGCTCAAGGGCTTACCTTGCGGTGCGGCTTGCTGGTTTACCTCGCGTTCAACATTGGGGCAAGGCGGTTCAGGAGAAGCTTCAATAAGGCAAATTATACGGCCCAAGGAACGTTCTCGGAACAAGTGGGCCGGTAGTTCAGCCTGGTTAGAAGACGTACGGTCTGGCCTGAACGTTGCCCTTACACGGCAAAGGTCGCCGGTTCAAATCCGGTCCGGCCCACCATATGACGAACCCGTGACCATTGCCAATAATGCCCGCCACTAGAATGTAGTCTGGTCCCCAACGAGCCACAGGAGTATGCGGCGCATTCATTGAGATTGAGACGGCTCTGCTAGTCTCGATTACGGTCTGGGCGGCCATTGTGGGAGCTGTTGCTGGTGCGGTCATGACGCTTCTCCTCTCTAGACTTCCTTAGTAGAATCAGAATCATTGCAAAGGAAAGTGTGTGTGTCCCATAGTGGTGCGGGCACCTGAAATTGAACCGTCCTTTTAGAGGCGTTTTGATGCCGACTTCCGGTTAGCCCATATTAGCGGAGTGGTTATACGACTGATGCTGATTTTCTTGGAGATTCCAGTTACAATCTACACGCTAAACCATCAACTGATCTACGATTTACTTGGAGAGAGTAGGGGAAGGCTAGGTACGCGGAAGCAATTGACAAGTGACTTGACTGTTAGGTACGACAGCGCCAAAATTAGAACAGCTTTCGGACTTGCTGAAATGGTTCAGATAACGTTGATCGTAGCCGAAGGTATCACTGAAAGAGTTGGGGCGAGTCTTATAGTCGATTGGCTGCTCAAGAAACTTAACACGAAGGAAGCCCAAGTAACCAAATTAGAAATCGATAAGGTTGCAGTGGAACTTGACGAAGACGAGATCAAGAAAGCCGTGTTGGAGAGAATCACGAAGACAAGCCAGTAAAGCCCGTCCGGTCGCTTCGAAACTTAAGTCATTTAGGATACTTAGTCGCTATGAGAAATATGGCATTTTCAAGCATTGTATAGTCCGTCTGAGTGAGTTGGTGCGAACCTAGCAATTTGAATCGTCGCCCGTCGTCGTTCATGTAATTTTGTGTGTGTGGCTATGCTGGTGCGGGCAACGCAATTTGAACCGTAGTTTTCGTGTGGGTCTAGTGGTGCCGAAACATGCTTGGCTACGAGAGGAGTCTGACTGGCGAGTAAGGTACTAAGTCTGGGTTGGACTTTCCGGACAGAATCTCCTCAGCCATCATCTCTCCGATAGCTGGGGCGAACATTACACCCTTGCCTGAATCTGCAAAAGCCACCCAGAGGTTTTTGTACACGAACCTCCCCGTGACAGGCTCAAAGTCGCGCGTTGTCTCAACCAATCCTGCCCATGGCCTCAAGACCTTGACTTCCCGAAGAGTTGGTATGAGGTGAACGAGCTCTGTTGCAGCCTCCTCTAAGAATTCCAACGTAGATGAGTTATCGTTCAGAATTTTCCCTCTTCTTGTCGGAAGTTGGCACAGTATTTCCCCGCGGAGGCTTTGTGCGATGGCGATCCCTTCGCGGTACGATTGGATCATGGGTTTCAGGAAGAACCTTAGAGGTTCAGTTGCAAGCATCTCATGCTTCACAAGTCGGGTGGGCACGTCAAGCCTGATTGTTCGAAGGATTTCCCGAGATCCAGTCCCTGCAGCCACGACATAGGCATCTGCCTTGTAGGTATCGCGATCAGTCTCGGCTGAAGATATTCGGTCCCCATTGACATGAAGCGCTTTCACGGTTGTCGGCCTGACTACTTTGCCTTGCCTCTCTTCGAAACTGCTCCAAAGACCATTCACAACCGAGAACGGATGCAT
>JBAVCK010000025.1:0-5794 GCA_049586635.1 Bathyarchaeia archaeon | reverse complement strand
GTACTCGCCATGTTCAGAAAGGACCCCGCGACCAAGGCGGTGGCTATGATTGGTGAAATTGGGGGAAACGCCGAGGAAATGGCGGCAGAATACGTAAGGAAAACGAAATACCCCAAGCCTATCGCCGCGTACATTGCAGGCCGAGCAGCACCCCCAGGGAAGCGAATGGGCCACGCAGGCGCAATTATCACCGGCAAAGCTGGGACAGCGGAAACAAAAATTGACGCCCTCCGAGACGCAGGCGTAAGAGTTGCGCTCAAGCCGGGAGAGATTGCGAAGCTCCTCAAACGACGCTAGCTGCAAACCCTGCGATTCGTTTGCGGGGCACTCGCCCTGTATGGGTTGAAATGTAGCCTATTCGCGGGCGAGATGAGGTGGTTTCGGCATGCATAATGCCTCCATTTCGCTCGTGCTCAATGAAATAGCGAAACTGCTCAAACAATGCTATGGGCCATCCTAAGTCGTGACGGGCGGTGACACCATCATAGGTTGGTGACACTCATCCCTTCCCATGCTGTGATGTAATGAAGCTCCCCAGCGATAGGGCACAGGGTTGCTTCCACCTTCCGTCAATAGGTGAGTACACTCAGGCAGTCCTTGACATTCTTTGCCTGTCGTAATCGCAATTTCTGGACGCGACATCGTGCCATTCTCCATGGAATCTCTGAGCCGACTCTGAAAACTCCACCTAACGCCTTCTTGCACATTGAATTAATAGCGCCGCGGCTGAAAGAGTTCGGATTGGTAGTTGTAGTTGTTGAGGCGGACGCATTACACAGACCAGATAGAGAGCGCGCAGGGCGGGAAGGTTGTTCTAGCTGGCTGGGTCCACGACGTGAAGGACCTAGCACGGGCCAGGTTCATTTGGTTAAGGGACAGAGAAGGTGTAGCGCAGGTTACAATAATCAAAGCTAATGCCACTCCTGAAATTCTCAAAGCATCAGAGACCCTCGGGAAGGAAGATGTCATCGCAGTAGAAGGCACTCCTGTCAAAGAAAGGATCGCTAAGGTCGGCTCTGAAATCACACCAACCAAGATCGAACTTGTCGTTAAAGCACAAGCTGCGGCCCCTCTGGACATGTCGGGTAAGATTGAGTCTAACTTGGACGTCCGCCTTGATTGGCGTGTTATCGACCTGCGAAGACGCGAAAACCTCGCAATATTCCAAATACAATCCAAACTCGTTGAGGGAATGGTGCAGTACCTTGGGCAGAAGGGCTACTTGCAGGTCTTCACACCCTGCCTGCTTGGCGGAACATCCGAGGGCGGGGCGGAAGTTTTCAAGCTTGACTACTTTGGAAAGGAAGCGTTCCTCCGACAAGACCCACAGCTTCATAGGCAGTTATGCATCGCAGCAGGTTTCGACAAAATCTACGATCTAGGGCCAAATTGGCGGGCCGAACTCTCGCACACCCCTCGCCACCTCTGCGAACATAGGGGTATGGCGGTTGAGTTCGGGTTCATGAACGACGAGACCGACATGATGAGGGTTGAAGAGGAAATGGTCGTAGCTGCAATGAGGAAGGTTAAGGACGATTGCACGCGTGAACTTGAACTACTACAAATTCAAATGGAAATCCCGAACACACCCTTTCCGGAAATGAGGTTCCCAGAAGTCTACCGAATCCTTGAGGAGTACGGCAAGAACATACCGTACGGAAGCGACCTCGACAAGGAAAGCGAAACCTTGCTCAGCAAGCACGTCCGAGAGAAACACAAAGCCGACGCGTACTTCGTCGATAGGTACCCGTTCAAAGTCAAACCCTTCTACGTTATGCGCGTTGACGAAGATCCACAATGGTCTCGGGGCGTCGACCTCGTGTACAGAGATATTGAACAATCATCGGGCGGCCAACGGGAACACCGATACGAAAAAATCATGGCTCAGCTACGGGAGAAGAATGTAAACCCTGAAGCAATGAAATGGTTCACCGAACCCTTCAAGTTCGGGGTCCCACCCCACGGCGGCTTCTGCCTAGGAATTGAAAGGTTCACGATGGCCCTACTCAAGAAGGAAAACGTGAAAGAAACAACCCTCTTCCCGCGAACGCCAGAACGACTCCTCCCGTAGCGAAGTACGCGGTCGTAGGTTCAAATCCCACCAGCCCATTCGACTCACAGAAAGAAGCACAGCAAGGAAAACCTACATCAGATTATGATATATACCCCTCCTCCCCCCCAGGATAGGATATGTCATCGCACAAGAGAGAGGATGTGGCCAAGAGGATCGCCCGAATCCATGGCCATGTGCACGGAATAATGGAAATGCTTGAACAAGGGAGATCGTACTCCGAGGTTGTCCAGCAAATCTCTGCTGTACAAGCTGGCTTGGACAGTGCGGTGCAGATAATTGTTGAAGATTTGGTGGAAGACTGCATTGCCAAGTCGGGAAAAAACAAGTTGGCTGCTGAAACTGCTCTCGAACTCAAGGAAGTCATAGCTAGAACTCGATGAAACCTGTACGTCACGAGAAGAGCGTGATGGTCTTAGTCCATGAGCAGTAAGCATCAAAGACTTGGAGAAAGCAAGGAAGACGATCAGGCAGGGGAAGAACACGAGGAGAACATGTCGAGAGAGCTGTTACGACTTGTGCTCATGGGTGTTGCCGCCCTGCTTAGCTGGGTCGGAATATGGCATGCGTTCCTGCCGATCGATTTCGTTGCGATACTTGCGACTTTAGGGGGTGGTTATCCGGTCTACAAAGAAACCTTCGGAGCGCTTAGACACGGTAAGGTCAACATGGAAGTGTCGATGACTGTTGCGATATTTGCTTCTCTTGCTGTCGGACAATATACCGTGTCTGTTGTAATCACATTCTTCGTCCTCCTATCAGAATACATCGAGACTTACGCAGTCGATAAGGGACGGCAAACCGTAATCCTGCTCGAAAAGTCAGCTCCAAAGAGAGCCCTTGTTCGGCGCAACGGTATTGAAATCGAGGTTGACACACAAGCTCTCCAACGGAACGATATTGTCATTGTAAGAGATGGCGAGCGTGTACCTGTGGACGGTACGATTGTCGTTGGGTCTGCATTTGTGAATCAATCAGCCATGACTGGCGAATCAGCAAGAGTGGAGAAGAATAGCGGTGATAGAGTTTACGCCGGAAGCATAAATGAATCAGGCATTATCGAGGTGCGAACAGACAAGGTTGGTAGCGAGACTCTATTCGGAAAGATCATCAGACTTGTGGAGGAAGCGGAAAACAAGAAAGCCCCAATACAGAAAACTTCGGACAGGCTTGCTACTTGGCTCGTTGAATTTGCGATCGGATTTTCTGTACTTACCTTTTTGCTCACAAGAAATGTAACTTCAACGCTTTCGGTCATTGTGGTAGCTGGTTCCTGTGGCGTCGCTGCAGGAACTCCTCTTGCCATAGTTGCGATCATGGGCAAGGCAGCGAACAAAGGGGCGATCGTCAAGGGAGGAGCTTACGTCGAGGAAATGAGCCGCATAGACACCGTAGTAATTGACAAAACTGGAACCTTGACTTTTGGCATGCCCGTCGTTACGGACGTGACAGTGTTAGATGATTGTGAGACTCGGCAAGTTCTTCAATTTGCAGCAACAGCAGAAAGATACCTGAATCACCCGATTGCCAATGCGATAGTCGAAAAAGCCTCTGAGCTTGGCGTCAGAGGAATCGCACACTCTACATTCAGTTACACGCCCGGTAAAGGAGTTGCCGTAGAAAGTGACGGGCATAACATCCTAGTCGGCAACAGTACCTTACTGCGTGAGAAAGGCATTGCCATCTCGCCGGAAGCTCTATCCATCTCGACGGCGCAGGCGGCTCAAGGAAAAACATCGGTATACGTCGCCCATGAAAACAGGATATGTGGGCTCATTGCAATCGCTGACAGAATTAGAGACGAGAGCAGAAAGGCAATGGCAGACTTAAGAAAAATGAGAATCAAAACGATAATGCTAACAGGTGACAACAAAGTCGCAGCTCAAATCGTCGCAAACGAAGTAGGGATAGACAGAGTATACGCCGAATTGCTCCCGGAAGACAAGGTTACTTTCGTCGAAAAACTGGTCGGCGAAGGCCACAGGGTAGCGATGGTTGGGGATGGTATCAACGACGCACCTGCACTGGCGCGGGCTAACGTCGGAATCGCAATGGGAGCGGGAACTGACGTTGCAATTGAAGAAGCCGACATAGTTCTGATGACGAATGACCTTCAAAAGATAGCGGATGTTGCGAGGTTGAGTAAGAAAGCCTATCGCACAATAATGACAAACTTCTATGGAACAGTCACGATAGATGGGATAGGCGTCAGTCTTGCATTCCTCGGGTTCCTGAGCCCTCTCTTGGCTGCGGGGATACACGTTGTCTCGGAGCTAATCTTCATTCTAAATTCTGCTAGGCTGATCAGATGAGAGCAACTGATCGCCGTTTTCCCACAGAGTTCGGGCGTCGGCAGTTGGAACACTTGGGTGATGCCACTGGTGCGGGCAACCAGATTTGAAACGCCGTTTTCTTGGTGTGTGGCGTGTGTATGCTGGTGGGGAGATCAGATTTGAACTCTAGTCTAGGTTACCGATTCATAGTGACAGGTAGCCAGAACGCACTGAATCGCAATAGTCCCATAAGTCGTGGGTTCAAATCCCACCGAGTCTGACCCTATTGGAGTTCGAGTCTGTATGTGCCTCCCGTGTGTGCTCTAGTGGTGCGCGCACACACACTTTCAAACGACGACGGACGACGGTTCAAATTTCGTCGGTCGCACCATTAGACCGCCCCCGAAAAAATAAACGACGACTGACGGGGGTTCGCTGGGGGGTACGTTTACTCATTCTGTCTGCTCTTAAGATGTTCCAAGGGGGCGGTCATCACGAGACAATTCGCCTCACGTACAACTCTCTCACTCACGCTACGAGCGAAGAGTCTCTTCCATCCCTTCACTCTTCTACGTTTCATAAGGAACACAATCATGTAGCCTTCATTCTCGGTCTCTGTTATGATGCCTTCCGCAACGTTTCTGGCCACGGCCACTTTGGTACGTACCTCAATTCCCTGTTCAGTTAGCCACTTTGACAGTTTGGCGAGTTTCTCTTCTGCACTATTTATTTCGCTTCTGTAAGGGTCAGGTTCCAACGTGGAGGTTCTGCTTGGAACTTCAATCACTTGGAGCAGCACGATGACAGGGTGTTTGAATGCTGAGAGAAGATGCAGAGCTTGAGTGATGAGTTCTCTGCTGGTTATTTTGCCGACAGGAATCAGAATTTTGGAGTGCCCCGAGACTTTCTTCATTCAGCGATCGTTTTCCCATTTCTCTTGAGCGTGTGGATTATGATCATTGAATTAGTGCCCTTGATGCCTTCAATGCGAAGGATCTTGTGCGTCAATTTTCTGAATTCAGCGATGGACTCGGTTTGTATGATGGCAACCAGATCGTATTCGCCCGTGACCTCGAACAGGTCGACTACTTCGGTCAGCTTACCGAGCGCGGTAGTGACTTTTTCCAACTGCTGAGATTGAACGACAATGTTGAGAATTACGATGATACTCTGCACCATCTACTTTGGTCTCCTCACAATCATAGTTTTGCCCGGGTATTTAGCCAGCACTGCTAGAGCCGAATCTTCCCGTGTTTTTTCGAAGTGGCCTCTTCTAGCCTTTCGCGTAATCAGCACTACAACATCGTTGCGGTCTTTAGATGCTTCATCTTCTACAACCTTGGTGAATGATCCAATATCCACACGTGGTACAGCTTGGTATCCTAATGCCCGGAGCCTTCTCGCAATTGACTGTAGGTCGTGCATTGACTCGTCCTGATACTCTTTAATC
>JBAVCK010000024.1:0-6135 GCA_049586635.1 Bathyarchaeia archaeon | reverse complement strand
CTCTTTGTAACTAGCTCTACGACGTGATTCTGGGCGGGATGGCGAGAGTAGGCCGTTACTCGTTTTAGGTCGTAATGCAAAGTTTGGGGGTTAAGTGCCAGTGTCTGTAGGCTTCGATCTTCTGCTACGACTTCACCGAATGGGTATTCTCTGCTCTTGCACGTACGGAGTTTGTCTTCAACTAGCTCTTGAATAGGAAGGATTGTCCACTCCTTTCCATCGTAGACGGGAAGCGTTTCTTTTCCTGAGAAGCAATCGCGGCGCTTGGTGGCGTGCCAGAAGGGGTGGGCGAGGCAGACGCTGGCACGGGTGAATCCGACGATGCGGCCGATGACTCCGACTGACGTGTGTGGGGAGAGGCCTACGACCAGTTGGCCGACTATGTCCTGCCTCGTTCTGGCTTGATAGAATGGTGGCAAGCCGTAGAAGGTTTGGAGTAGTTCATCAAGGAATTTTGCAACTCTGACGAAATAGTCGCCGCATTGTTCGGTTACTATGATATCGTGCACTTTGAGGTTGCAACACTGCTCGGCTGACTTGAGGGGTTCACCGTTCATGTCCACGCTGTAGCCTAACGCTTGAAGCTTTTCAACCTCGACGCCTACCTCAGCCGGTTTGAAGTGCGTAAGAGGGGCGTTGGTTGCGTCGAAGCGTACCGTGCCATCTTTGAAGACGGACACGTCATGTTTCGCCCGGAGTAGGCCTTTCTCGAGCGGCTCCGGTGCTTTAGCATCGTTAGTCAACCCCCGCACTCCTTTCACAGCCTCGGGGACCACGGTGAGGGAGAGTTTTCTTTCCGCTAAATTCAACAAATCTCGAATTGGCACGCTTCTCTCTGTATATGCGTGCGCGGTGCTCCTGCAGTTGGGGCAGGTCTTGCTTGCGCCCTCAGCGCCACATTTCGGGCAGACAAACACCTTCGTGGTTTTCTCGCCGCATCTTTCACAGAAGTTAAGGTGGGTTACGTTGCCGCACTTGCATTTTCGGTAGGCTATTTCAACGGAAATAACGGCATGCTCCGTTGCTGCCTCCACGATGCTTCTCCTTGGGCCCCCACCTAACCCCACGGGAAAGAGGCAGTGAACTAACGGCCGCATCTCTCGCCGCTTTGCCTTCTCCGGCCGCCCCATCCTAGCGCCCACATAGACCGGGGCCTTCTTCATCACTCGGATGCCCGATGCTTGGGCAATTTTCTGGAAGACATCCCCGCCCTCGAGTGGTTTCGATGGGGAAGACAGCCCGAGGCATTCGTACAGGATCGGCGCCTCGGCCTCGATTACAATGGATTCATGGTCAACATTGTGGGGGAAGCAAAGGTTCTCCAGAATGGCCTTGGTTAACGGCTCACTTCTGGTTACGATTCGCGTAGCGGAAGCTACTGTTTGGGCCTTGTCCATCAGCCTGGAACGTAACTGGTCAAAGTCCTGGGGGGCAATATTCTCCCAGAAGTAGGTGTACCGCGGGTGTAGCGGTATGTTAGAATGTTTCGCGATGCGCAGCGCGTCCTCGGCGGTTGGGAAGGCCCCAATTGAATCATCGGCCCACTCGACTAGGCCGGCGGCACTCACATCGACATGTTTCGCGAACGCCTCTAGTCCACCGTAGTTCGCAGCCTCAAGCCTAACGAGCTCCCGCCACCATTCCTCAACAAAACCCGACGGCAGGAGTGGGCGGTTGTTTTCAAGGAATTCCCCGAACCCTATGAGAAGGTCGCCGAGAAAGAGGACCTTGCTAATTGAATCAAGCAGTTTTTCCGCTTGCTTAGGGTCGGGCAGCCTGGCGACGGACCCGTCCTTTAGTTTCACGACTGGGGGTTCAATGGAATCAACCGTCGCGGCTATCCCTGCTTTCCCAGGCTTCTCCAGCCTCAACTGTGTCCCAACCGCAATGAATTTTCCAAGAACGATCATTGTCGAAGGATGTACCCCAATGGCGGCCAACCCTGTGTTTCTGGCCCGCCCATACCTTAGCCTGAAGCCTCCGGCGAACTGTGGGAAGGCGAATATTGGCCGGCCTGCGAGAACGTCCTCCATGAACATGAACTCACGTGCCTCCTCCGATTCAGCGACTGGCGGCTTGATCTCCCTCAGCCAACTCCACCCTTCAATGCCGAGGCTGTCCACAATTTTCAGAACCTTGTGGCTTCTGCCAATCAAACCGTCGTGGACAACCCTGAGCGCTCCACCCCTGACCCGGTTGGTTTCCACCCTTGGCACGTTTCGGTACGCACTCACTTCGACGGGGTCGGTTTCGACTCCGTTAACTTCAACCGGAAGCCGCATGATTGCGTTGAACAACTCCTCATCTGATACCTTGAACTGGAATCGGGCGACTTCTCTCTCATAGATGCGGAGTTCCTCCACGAATCGTTTCGCTTCAAGTTCCGTAGCCTTGTATTTGCCCAAACCGAGTTGGTGGCGAACGTAATCGGTGATTACGAGAATAAGCGCCATATCTGTGCCGCCGGCCGACCTTATGGGGCCGGCAAAGTAGACCGCTAGGTATTTGCTGCCATCCGAATTTGTTCTAATTCGGACGTCTGAGATTCCCTCTATTGGGGCGGCGGTTACTCCCTCATCGAGTATGGCGGAGGCGGTGCGCACCGCCTGTTCAGCTGCCTCTTCCCCTCCAGTCCCGTACTTACCCAGGGCGATCTCTTCCGCCATCTTAAGTGCCACAAGCTCGCGTTGCATGACACGTGAATGTTCACGAATCCTTGAAGCTACGCCAACCGGACCAACTGCCTTCTCAACACGCTCGGCGACGTCGTGTGTCACTAGGGATTCAGGTTCGGGTGAGGGGTCGAACCCTTTCGCTCTCGCCTGCCTAGCAAGATCGTAGAGCCTGTCTAACTGATCTTTGAGGCGTTGGAAATACGCATCATGTTCGCTGAGAACGGAGGCCTCCATTAGGCTAGCCCAGCCTAAAGAGGAGCTAACAACAATTTAACACTGAGAGACTCGAGGATTCAGCTGGCTCTAGTGATACGATGGGAGGCTACGTCGTTTGCGGGGGAGGTTCGGACGTTTGCTTGGGGGCTTCGGGTGCTTTCTCTTTGCTGTAGTATGCGTCCGTGAACTTGCAGTAGATGTCGACGATCTGGCTTGAGGGTGTGGCTTCGAATTCGCGTTTGAGTCCACAGGCACCGCATTGAACTGTAGCGGGTCCCGACCCTTGAGGCAATTTCACGCGTATTGATTCCTCGCCGCAGGAAGGGCAAGTGAAAACTGATGGCAGTTTCTTCTTGATTACTTTGACGACCCTTCTTCTGCGTCTACCCAACCAGATTTCCTTCTTTGCTAGAAGTTGACATGAACCACGGCTTATTTCAAGGTTGCATGTCATTAACGAAATTTCATGGAACGTTTTAGAAAATTGATGGGTGTGCAGATTGAGTCCCTCTCGTCGAAAAAGGTCTTAAGCGAATACGAAACCGTATCCATGAGGCTGGCGATGTGTCTGACCGTATGGATATGGTGTCTGAGGCCCGTTCCTCAATTCGTGATACCCTGACCGATCCTGTGACGCGACTCCTTCTTCGGAGCAGCCAACTTACTCTCCCACAGTTGGAAACGCTGCTCGCTGATTCTCTCTCAATTGAGAGGGGAGCACTAAAGGCGCAAAGGCGGCTCTTTAGGCCGTCCGGGAAACGCGTCAGCCGTGGCGCGTACAATCGCACCCTAATTCAAGGTCAAAACAATGTGGTTCGCTCAATTTACACCATTTTGCTGCTTGGATACGTGGGGCTCTTCGATACACCCTCCCTTCAACCCTTCATTGAACTCTCGGACACGATTCAGGGATACATTCAGGAAGCTAAGAGGTCGTCCCAAACTGACCGCGAAGCTATCGAACAATTGAACCAAAGACTGCTCGAAGGCATTTCCGCCCTAGCCAAACGCCAAAGTTTCAAAGACACCCTCTGACAATGGCGAACGAAGCTAATTTGGAAATAGCTCATGTGACATCACGTGATGTCTCATGAGCAGTAGACGTCCTCCCGCCATCACCGTGATGAGACTAGGTAGGCTGAATGTCGTGAAAAGAGGTGATTTGCAGTCTTTCCCACGCATATACGGCGGGTTTCGTGAGATTGTGATGCGGAGTCGCATCATTCTTCCATCACCATGTCATCATTGTGACGTCAAATGTGCCGTGTGACATCACACGCGTAAATGAGACTAAAATAGGCTCGTCCAGACGTCTTCTCAACCTTGAACCCATCGATGTTAGCCCTGGACACCCTTTCTGTTGTGATATTCATAGCCCTCCTGCTCTTAGCAGGCAGGGCTGTGCGCGCATTCAAACAGAGTAAACAGGCGCTCACAGAGTCAGCTTCCTTCGTCAGCGTGATCGTAGACGCCCTTACTTCACGCATTGAACAGTCCGAATCTGTCGTCAGCCAACTGCAAGTCGAGCTGGAGGGCGTCAAGAGTCGGACTTCGGGAGTGGAGTGGGAGCAAGCATCCCTTCACTCGTCCCATAGTCAGCTGCTAAAGAGCATGCAGGAAACCCTAGCCAATGACAAGCGTCTGATAAGCGAACTCGAACAGGCGAAAACCAAGTTTGCCTTCCTTCAACAGAAAGGGCCAACAGTCGAAGCCCCCGCTAAACGCCCTCCATTAGGTGGGGTTGTGCGCGAGGGGGACGTTTTGTCTTCTCTGACTCCCACCGAGCGCGAAACATTGGAGATATTGAGCCGGGAAGGTGCTAAGGCAGCACCTGAATTGGGGCGGCGCCTGAGCAAATCGAGGGAGCACACGTCGCGATTGATGAAGAAGTTGTACTTGGAAGGGTACGTTGACCGCGAATCGAACAGAGCCCCATTTAGATACAGGATAAGCGAGACTGCCCGTTCCGCGCTTAGCCCTGGCAATACTGAAGTTACGGAGAGAGCGTCGGAGAAGGCTTAAGCCGGTAGAACCAGTGAGAGGGCGAGCCAGTCCTTTCTAAAGTGCCCCGATCCACTAAACGGGAGAGGTATGTTGAAACTGCCCCCAAGGTGAACTCATCTCCCCAAGCCTCCCTGTAGGACTGAAGAATTTCACGTGAGTCAAAGCTGCGGTCAACCGAACGGGTGTTGATCACATCCAGCAACCGGTTCATCTTGCTATCCTGCGCGCCCGGCGCAAGTGGGATCCTCTGGCCTGAGGATCCGGCAACGATCTCAGCGTATTCTAGGAGATGGTTTACTTTATCGGCAGTGACCTCGCCTTCGATTGCGATGCTGTGCTTAACGCCTGTGCGATCGAAGAACTCGAGCTTGATCCGCTTCTTCATGGGCAATCACAAATAACAATCAACATGTTATAAGTTGAACTTAATTGTGGAGGCAGAATTTTCCATACTTCCAGTAGCAATTCTAGGCTTACAGTGGAAATAGAGGGGTTACTGCATCAGTCCACAGATGACAACATGTGAAACGTAGTAATGTTGTTCAGAATCGGTTCCCCTAACCCCTTCATTTCGACTGGACTTTCCATCCAATATTCATCCTTCCGTGCGTGCAGTGACAATAGTAACAACAGCAGCAAGAGTGATTTCACTAAAAATTAGAGCACATTATACAACGAAGTAAACGCGTCATGCTTTACATGACGAATGCATTAACACAACCGAGTTCTTCTTCACAGCTTACAAACCACTTCTCCTAACCTCGTACTTGCAGTGGAACCATAGGGGTGTGGGGGTTGACTTTTCGAACTATTACTGAAGTTACACCATTTTTCGCGAGTACGCCCTTGATTTGTATTAGAAGGTTCCACTGGCACCAGTCGGTTTTCTTGTACAAGAATGGTTAGCTACTTTTCAACACGCAATAGTGCCATAACCAGTGGAGATGTTTTCTTTGCCAGCAACAGATGTTATGGAGACTTTGTTCGACAAGTACCTGTCGACTGCAAACATTTTCGAGGATAGGGACGTCCTTCGACATGACTACATGCCAATCCACCTACCGCACAGGGACGAACATATCCAGCGCCTGGCCGGGATCCTCGCACCCGCGCTTCAAGAGTCCAAAATATCGAACGTGTTTGTTTACGGTAAAACGGGCACTGGTAAGACGATCGTCACGAAATTTGTTCTTGGCAAACTTGAGAAGAAAGCTACGGAAATCGGAGCACCGGTTAAGCT
>JBAVCK010000023.1:0-3696 GCA_049586635.1 Bathyarchaeia archaeon | reverse complement strand
AATTAACGAACTTGACGGAGTGCTCTGCTGCTTGCTCATACAGTTTCTCGTCGTGCCTTCCGTAGGTTCTGATGTCCTTGTATATCGCATAAACTTCAGTCTCAGGGTACAGTTTCTTGATTCTCAGCATGTTCTTCAGGGCAGACGCGCAGCACATTCGTGAGCAATACGCATGGGCGTTCTCTGTCGTCCCCAAGGATCCGACACACATTACGAACGCAATTGTCTTCGGAACAACCCCTTGTAGTTGGAGTTTGCCCTCCGTGGGCCCCTCTGGGTCTAGTAGCCTCTCCAATTGGAAAAGTGTCAGAACTCTATCAGAGGTCTTGTATCCGAATTCTCCTATTAACGGTTCATACGGTTCGTAACCGGTTGCAATGATTATCCCGCCTACTGCAAATTCAGCCTCTTCCGGCTGCTCTTCGAGGTCGATCGCCCCAGGTTGGCAGACTTCGAGACATTTACCGCATTTTGTGCAAGCGGCAGGGTCTATGGCAAATATCCGTGGTCGAGCTTCGCTGAAGGGGAGATAGATGGCTTTTCGCTTGGAAAGCCCATACTCGTATTCGTTAGGGACCTCCACTGGACAGACACGCGCGCATTCTTCGCAGAGCGTGCATTTTGCGTTGACGAATCTCGGGTTCCTTCTCACCTTGACTTTGAAGTACCCTATTGAACCGTCTACGTCTGCCACCTCTGAGTTCGTATGTAGTGTAATGTTCTGGTCGCGAGTCACGGCGTCCATTAGGGGTGCTAGAAGAGCGGCTCCAGTTGTTTCTGAATCTGGGAACTTGCCTAGTCTGGCGGTTTTTCCTCCTAGAGTGGGAAGTTTTTCGACGAGTTGCACTTTGTACCCTCTCTCGGCGAGGTCAAGGGAGGCTCTGATCCCTGCTGCTCCTCCTCCAAGGATTAATGCAACCGGCTGCATTGCGACATGCAGTTCCTCAAGGGGCTCCAAGAGACGGGCTTTGGCCACAGCCATCCTGATCAGGTCCTTTGTCTTTTCTGTTGCTTTCACCTTCTGATCGGAATGGACCCAGGCGTTGTGTTCCCTGATATTGACCATTTCAAGGAGGTATGGGTTGAGCCCCGCTTCGGTCATGGCAGCCCGGAATGTTGGTTCATGCATGGAAGGAGAACAGGCGGCCACTACAATCCGGTTGATACCTCTCTTTACGCTTTCTTTGATCAGGTCCTGCCCGGGCGCTGAACACATGAAGATGTATTCGTTCGCGTCGACGACGTTGGGCAATGTTCTGGAATACTCTACTACTTCTTTGACGTTGATTGTTCCAGCTATGTTTATTCCGCAGTGACAGACGTAGACTCCTACTTTTGGCTCTTGGCTCATTATTCTTCACCATTCGCAGCTAAGATCGATGCCCGCATTGCTGCGGCACTTGCTTGTGTGACGGAGTCGGGAATGTCTTTGGCCCCAGCGGCTACGCCAGCTGCAAAGATACCGTCCACCTTTGTTGAGACTGGATCCAAGTAAGATTCTGAAAGTTTGACATATCCGTCCTCGTCGAGAGGGAGGTCTATGAACTCAGTGACGGCGTTCATTTTCACGCCTAGGGCGAGGACGACCATTTCGAATTCCCTCTTCACAAGGCGTCTTGAGTAAGTGTCTTCGTACGTGACTACGAGGTTCTTGGTCTCCGGTACTTCATCGATTTTGGCCGGTCTCGCTCGTACGAATTCGACTCCAAACTCTCCTATGGCTCTGTTGTAGAATTCCTGGTATCCCTTGCCGTAGGCTCTCAGATCCATGTAGAAAACAGTGCAATCAACTGTGGGAAGATGTTCTTTCGCGAGTATTGCCTGTTTCACTGATGCTGTGCAACAGAATGCGGAACAGTTTGGGTTCATCCGTACATCCCTCGAGCAAACGCATTGGATGAATGCAATGCTCTTGGGATAGGTTCTGTAAAGAAGAACATGACGAGGGTCGCTTTGTCCAGGGCCGTAGCCTCTAAGAATTTGACCTGCGGTAGGTCCCGTGGCGGAAACGAGTCTTTCGAATTCGAGAGACGTGCGGACGTTTGCATATTTCCCGTAGCCGTACGCCGGAACTTGCGTGGGATCCTGCAGCTGGAATCCAGTCGTGATTATGATCGAAGCAACGTTGAGTTCCACTGTTGCTGGTTCTTGTTTGAAGTTGATTGCCTCAGTTGGACAGATTTTCTCGCAAATCCGGCATTTCTTGTCTCTTGTGAAGTAAAAGCAATGCTCAGCGTCTATAGTTGCGATCAGAGGAACGGCCTGTGGGAACGGCCAATAGACTGCTCTCCTATTTGTCATTCCTAGGTTGAATTCGTCTGGCACGGACATCGGGCATTTGGTAATGCACTCTCCGCATCCAAGGCACTTTTCCACTTCGACGTACCTGGGCTTTTTGAGAACTTTGACGGTGAAGTTGCCTGCGGTTCCTTTTATTTCCTGAACCTCGGCGTAGGTTAAGAGTTCAATGTTGTTGTTTTTGGCGACGGAGACCATCTTGGGAGTTAGTATGCATGATGCACAGTCTAGAGTAGGAAAAGTTTTGTCAAGTTGAGCCATCCTTCCCCCGATGCTCGGCGTCCTCTCAACCAAGTACGTTTTGATGCCCTGCTCAGCTAGGTCGACGGCTGCTTGTATGCCCGCTATGCCGGCACCCACAACAAGTGCGGGTTTCACTTTACCTGACACCTTCCTTTGCTCTGAGCATCAGGAAGTTCGATTCCGCTTGGTTGATCCATATTGCAAGAGGCCTGTAGACTGCGTGGGCAAACTTGGTGAATGGTGCCAAAAGGATGAGATCGAAAACTACCACCAAATGAATAGCATAAAGTGAGTTTGCAACTACACCAGAGTCCTCGTACATCGACAAAGTAAGCAGCAGACCGGAGACACCGGCAAGCAGCATTAGGACAACAAATGTCCAGTCTGACAAATGACTTAACTTTACGTGCCGCTCATCTTTCTTAAAGCGCTTCACGAGATAGTATCCTGCGCCAGCTGTAAACGCTATGCCGCTCAGAATGCCCAACATTCGTTGGGGTGGAATCGGGTAGAGCGGAACCTTGCCGAGGCCAATCACGAAATCAACCGTCGTGGCTACTGCAAGCCCTACGAATCCCCAAAACAAGGCCATATGGGCTAGGTAGCGGTTCCTGTTTGTACACTTCAGATAATTGGTTTGAGCCAAGGCCGATGTTACTAAGGAATTCACGAGGCTGGAGGTCCAGATCCTAAGTCGACGGGTAATTGGAACGTCTCTGTGGCTGTTGAAATGTAAACATCGCATCATGATTGCGACGTTCGCTAACACGCTTAGACCAACCAGAACCCCCAGCACGAGGCCAACGTCATGCAAGACCTGGAAAGAAAAGAGAGCCTGTAAGTTGGGGGAGCTGAAGGTCGGGTTACCCATCATCAACAGAAAGCCGAAAATGGCAATTAGTGTAAGCGCTATAATTCCTGCTGCTGACGAAACCTGGTTATCGTAGAAAACAGAGGCCACCTTTCCCCAAGAGTACTGCCTTATTGCATACCTTCGAGCAGCCATGAGGAAGGCGCCGGGGTCAGCGTCCCTTGGGCAACTGTCGGAGCATTCGCCACAGTAGTAACATAACCAGAGCCCTGGGGATGAAAGTAGCTTCTCTTCGGCCCCAATTATCGCATATCTTATCAGCGTCCGGGGGAACTCAGCGTCTT
>JBAVCK010000022.1:0-13443 GCA_049586635.1 Bathyarchaeia archaeon | reverse complement strand
GTCAGATGGTAGAACATTTCCTTTAGCAATCGCCACTGCTATGCAATAAGGAAGAGAATGATCAGCTGTTTCCTTCGTTGTGGGATGGTATTTGCTTTGGTCAGATAGAATATCGGCTCCGCGATTCGTTGTCTCGACAATAACCTCTCTGACTTCACGTGAATCGATTTTGTTCTCTCGGATTATTTCCAAAGTCGCCGTAATCGGCTGATGTGTCAGTGCTTCCGTTGGAAAGGCCTTAAAGCTACACTGTGTGATGAGGAACCCTTCACCTAGACGATCGATCAACGCATTTCTATTCCATCTCACTTTTGGTAGTACTTCGAATAGGCTCTCTTTCCCCTCGAAAACCTCCACCGGGCCGGAATAGCCTGTTGCTGCTAGCATCGCTCCGCGAACTCCAGCTTCAGTTGCCATGGGATCGGCTGCATTCTTCATGTTCGTCAGATGGCCTGCCACCACCCCGCCGAAAGTGAAATGACTTGAGCCGGCGATTCCGACGGCTGACACCATTTGATCTTCGCTTAGACCGAGCATTCGTCCAGCGACCAAAGGACTTACAAATTGCGTAAGGGTTGCGTGATGCCAACCCACTTCACGAATCCCGGGATCAGCGGCAAGGCACAGTCTCATCTCAAGCTCATAGGCGATCACAATCGCTGTAACTAACTCCTTTCCACTTACGCCACGATACTCCCCTGGGGCTAGTGCCGCAGGGATTATGTCTGACGGATGACAGGGATCCTGTTTCCAGTAGATATCGTTGTAATCCATGGCACGGATTAGAAGGGAGTTCATAAGTGCTGCGTTGGGCATGTTTGTCTTATCGCCGTACCAGATGATGCTGGCCTGTTTCCTCCCTCCAAGCTGCTGAACATAGTTGTACGATGCTTGAATGTCCTTCAGTTTAACGGCGGCAAGAGCGCAGCCTATGCTGTCCAGAAGCAACCGCTTTGCCATTCGCAAAACAGGTTCAGGGATCGCTTCATAACGCAAAGACAGAGCAAATCGTGCCATTCTGCGACTGATCGAATCCACCTATAGTAGCTCCCGGTGAAGCTTTCCCTTGTAGACCGCCTGGGCGAAGTTGATGGATCGCATTTCGGGTTGAGAAAGAATCTCTTCGAAATAATGTGCCGAGAGGCCGGCAACGCGCCCCCAAATGAAGAGGGCTTTCGCGACTATGGGATTCAGTCCCATGTCGGCGACTATAGCCCCGATGACTCCATCCACGTTGATGGGGAGGTCCATGCCTCGCACTTGCTTGAACACTTTAGAAACGATCTTGGAAACGGCTACATTCTCTGCGGCTATCCCTGCAACCTCACTCAGTTTCCAGAGAACATCTCGCCTCGGGTCTTGGGTGTGGATCCTATGGCCGAGACCTTCAATCCTCCGCCCGGCTCTGACATACTCAGTAACTACCATTTTAGTGGCTTCCTCCAAATCGAGTTCATTTTTCTTGGAACGAGAAACACATTCGGAGAAGAATAGCGCAGCCTTCGTTCCTGCTCCTCCGTGGACGTCCGTTATCGCCCCAATTCCGCTTGCAACCGACACCGAGTAGTCTGCCCTTGTTGTTGCCGAGAGTATAGCGACCTGAGCTGAGGGAGGAGTAACACCGTGGTCCACACATGCTACAGCCATCGCTTCAAGGAGGTCTCCTTTCTCACGGTCAAAGGCCGTGTCGCCAGTAATGGCCTGGTACATTAGTTCAGTGAAGCTCGATTCATCGGAAAGGCCGTCGAGCGCGGATGTAGTTCGCAAGATTGCTGCAAGATACCTTCCGACTCTTCCCAAAGCGAAGGCAGTCTTGAGTCTAGGTCCTGATATTCCCTTCTGCGGAAACGTCGCTAGGATTTCGTCATAGATGAGAGCCCTAGCAAGGGTCTGAGAGATATCTTCATCTCCATACCTTACGATCGGGGGCACTGGCTTGAGAGCTCCTTTCATGGCGGTGGTTCGCAACTCTTTCATCAATTCTGGAGCGGCGAACTCTCCTTCGATTAGGAGATTGGCCACGTCCAAGAGCCCTTTGTGGCCAACGATTTGTTGCAGTGAGTAGCCCGAGATAATGATGTTGTTCGGCTTTACTTCGGTAATTACAGTCCCCCACCCAGGGGTTGTGGCTTTCGCGTCCCAGGTGTGTCGCATTTTCTGATAGTATCGTTCTGGGTCGAAGTAGGTTTTCTTCAGTTTTGTCTTCGCAGCCTCGATGAGGTCGTACTGGGAGTTGACAACGGTTACTCCTGCACGCTCCAGTGCTTCCTTTTTTGACTTGAAGGTGCCGTAGGCTTGTCCTGGAGCGACGATTGCTCCGGCGTGTCCCATTGTCTTTCCTTCCGGGGCGTGTGCTCCTGAGACGAGGGCTACCAAGGGTTTTGAGTATCGTTCGGGATGCGCAAGAATATCCTCGGCCAGTCGCTCTTCTTGGATACCGCCTATCTCTCCTGCAATCACCACGAGTTCGGTGTGTGGATACTTCATCACAAGAGGGACCAGATCCACAAAAGTGGAACCAATCGCTGCATCGCCGCCGATACCAATGACCGCGTTCTGAGCGATACCTGCACTTGCTAGAGCATCGGACAGATGGTACAGAATTGCGCCACTACGAGAGATTATCGTAACCCCATTTGGTCCGACCTTCCCAGGGGCAATCTCTTCAGGGTAGAAGACGTCGGGAAGCATCCCTATCTTTACCTGCTCAGGGGGAAAGATTATGCCCGGCGAGTTTCCCCCAATCAGGACTGTTCTGTTCCTCCTCGCAGCCACAAGCATCTCGCGGACATCGCGCAGAGGGATTCCTTCAGTGATTAGGACAACAAGTGGGATACTTGCTTCAATGACCTCGATTACCGCCTCTTTCGCCGTGGAAAATTGCCGCCAAATGCTCGCCGCAGCGACATATGGGTGATCTTTGAGACACTCTGCAACCGTGTCATATACTGGAATTGTCTCGTGGATACGAGTGCCGCCTCGGCCCGGCGCAATTCCAGCAACAATTCTAGTCCCGAAGTCCCGCATTAGTCCCGCGTGACGCGTGCCCTCGCCTCCCAGGCCCACAACAATTGTGTCAATCTCCCCTGTCTCTTTGATGTGCCTCGCGAGTTCCGGTCGAACTTGCATGATGAGATGGTAGAGTAATCCTTGGTCGGCACGTATTTTCTCCATTATTTCTCCCTCTTGGCGGTGGAGAGCCAGTTGATGGCGTCTTTGATCACATCAGCCATGATACGCTGGTTTCCCACGATGATTGTCATCTCTTTGAGCGCTTCCGGTGTCTCGGCCTTGGCCTTCTCCAAGTATTCTCGGGCACTAGGAAGATCTGTTCCGACCATCCGACCGTAGACAGGAATGATTTTCTTGCCCTGGGCATGTCGTTCCCTGAGGGCTTCAACGAGTCCACGGATGAAGACGTCGCAACTTGAGATGCCCCCGAATCGCGAGGTTATGATTAGCTCGACTTTGTCATAGTCCATCAGCAAATGAAACATTTGGGCTACCTGACGCTGGGAAGGCCCCCCTCCTGAGTCCATGAAATCGACGGGTATGACTCTACCTTGAAAGAATCGATTCCCAATATTCGCGACCTCGTCAATCGAGAAAATTCCATAGCCAGCCCCACCAGGGACAAGCCCTACGTAGATTTTCTTCAGATCCTTTGGGGCGTCTTCGGGAAGAAGATCTACATATTTGAAACCGTTTGCCTGAGCCTTTCGTTCGTTCGCGGTCGACTCGGCTGCATCATGCCGCTTGTCAGTGATTCCAAGGGAATCAAGTAGCTTTTCCTGACGATACAACGCGTTATCGTCAAGCACTATCTTGGCATCAGCGGCTACAGGTCCTTTAGGCGTGATTATCAGTGGGTTGATCTCACAGATCTTGGTGTCAGCTTCTTGATAGAGGCTGTAGACCTTGGAAATAATCTCTGCTAGGTTTTCTGTTCTGGCGATGGCGCGTGCACTTGCAGGCAGCTCTTCGATAAGTTGCCTGGCTAACTCGTTTGCCAGACTCGGGGCAAGCTTGCTCTCGTTTCCCGAGACCTCGATTCTGTGGATTGCTTCTGGAGTGTCTCTAGCCACCGTCTCCACATCTACACCGCCGGTGGCGCTTGCTATGACAACGTTGTTGAAGGTTGCGGGATCCATCGTCGTCCCTATGTAGCAGGCCGCGAGCTCGTCTACAGCTTCCTCGACTAGTAAGGACTTAGCAGGGTAGTCTTTCACTCCCTGCTTGAAGATCTCCTCAGCTTTGGCCTTGGCTTCACTCTGATTCTTGGCTTTCTTGATTCCTCCCGCTTTTCCTCGTCCTCCAACCAGAACGAGTGCCTTCAGGATCAATGGGTAATGTGCGTTGAGTCCTTCCAGTTCCAAGGCCGAGTGGATTATCCCATATTGCCTAGGTACAGGAATACCCTTGTCCCGGAAGAGTTGTTTTGCCTCGTTTTCGTATAGTCTCATTTTGCCTTTCTCTTGGCTATCTCAAAGTCGATAAAGTCGCAATGGTGAATTAGAATCGCTTCAGGTGTCCTCTTGACTTTCTCTCCTTCCTCTGAATGAGACATGACTATGTGACTTACCTCTAGGGGTAAGTCAGTTTCACGCGTGAGGCCATATCCAGAGACGGGATGTCTAACAAGTTCGCCCGATCTCGATTTTACAACGTGCCGCCCGCGCTTTTCGTACTCTAGAAGCTTACCCACATCATGAAGAAGCCCGCCTGCAATAACATAGTCCATATTCAGGTCACCCCTCTCTCGAGCCACAGCCATCGCCATCCTTGTTACACGTCTCGTGTGTTCAAGCAAGGACGTTTTCGTCTGAACAAGTAGGGTGAATGGAATATGTTCTAAATCGTCCACTTTCCAGCAGCCTCGCTCTTGAGCGAGCTGCCAAGTCCTCAGAACGGCCTCGATCAGCTTTGGATTATGGATTTGACTTACTTCTGGAAAGATTCTCTTGAATTGGTCATGTTTTCTTTTCACGAGAAAACCAGATCTCCATGTTTTTCCACGTATGCGATAAGTCCGCCTTCGCTAAGGATTGTCTCCATGGTCTTTGACATTGCTGGGAACTGGATCTTGGTTTTTCTTGTCAGGTTCTCTACGACACCGTCCGTGAGATGCAATTCGAGTTGGTCGTTTTCATCGATTATTGTTGTGTCACAAACAATCGCTGGCAATCCTATGTTGATTGCGTTGCGATAGAATATTCTTGCAAACGACTGAGCAAGGACTGCGGCGACACCGCACGTCTTAATGACAATTGGCGCATGCTCTCGACTTGAACCCATCCCAAAATTCTTTCCAGCCACAACGAAGTCTCCTGGCTTTACGCTACCGGGGAACTCCTTTCTAGCATCCTCGAGGGTGTGTTTCGCTAGTTCGGGCAGATTCGACCGAAGACCCATGTACCGTCCCGGAGTTATTTCGTCCGTGCTGATGTTGTCCCCAAATTTCCACGCTCGTCCAGCCATTCTTTACACCTTCTCCTCAGACAAACTCTCTTGGATCCGTAATGATACCAGTGATTGCGGTTGCCGCTGCTGTTGCTGGTGATCCCAGGTATGTCTGGGCTTTCGGGTTTCCTGTTCGGCCTGGAAAGTTTCTGTTCGAAGTGGAGAAGATCACTTCGTTGTCGGCGGGGATTCCGCCAACAGCTCCGTAGCATACTCCACATCCAGGCGGGGTGATTACTGCTCCTGCTTGTAGTAAGGTTTTCAGAATTCCTTCTTCCATCAATTTCAGGTACAGGTTCCTAGATGAGGGGGTTACTATCAACTTGAGATTCTTCGCTTTTTGTTTCTTCCTGAAGATTTGGGCCACGATCCGCATATCTTCGATTCGGGTGTTTGTGCAACTTCCGATGAAGACCTCGTTAACCTTCACATCTTTAGCTTCGGAGACCGGTTTGACGTTGGAGGGCGAACCGGGGAAAGCAATTTGAGGTTGCAGTTCCGAAGCGTTGATTGCGATTTCCGATTCGTAGGAAGCATTATCATCCGCATGGATTTCCTTCCATTGGTGCTCCCGACCAAACTCCTTGAGATACTGTTTTGTGCGTGCGTCCGACTTGACGAGGCCTGTCTTGGCGCCAGCTTCAACAGTCATGTTAGTCAAGGTCAATCTGCCGTAAACCTCTAGTTCATCGATTGCTGGTCCATCGAATTCTAGTGACTTGTAGGTTGCTCCGTCTGTTCCGAGTATGGATAGGGTCTTCAGAATCAAGTCCTTGGCGAATACGCCTCTCGGAAGGCGACCCTCAATATTCATCCGTATTGATTCGGGGACACGCAGCCATGTTTTCCTTAGTTTCATCGCGATTGCAACATCTGTCGCGCCCATGCCAGTTCCGAATGCACACAGACCACCAGCCGTGCAGCTGTGTGAGTCTGTTCCAACGAGTAGGTCTCCCGGAGCCGCGTAGTCTTCCGCGATTATTTGGTGACAGATGCCATTACCTGCATCAGATAAGATCAGTCCGTTGATTGAGGCGTAATTTCTGACGGTTGCCTGATCGTTTGATAGTTCTTTTGTGGGGCTTGGAACTGCATGATCGATGAAGAAGACCGTCCGATTCTTGTCGGAGCTGGAGAGATCGTTCTTCAATTTGCTTAGTTGCTGAATTAGAAGTGGTCCGGCTGCGTCGTGACTAAAGGTGTAATCCACTTTGACTATTACGATCTCTCCAGCCGAAACGGATCCCTTAGCGGTGTGTGATCCAATCAACTTCTCCGCTAATGTTTTTCCTGTCATTTCGCCTAAGCCGCCTTCTCCCTATCCAGTTTGGCTAGTATTGCATCCGTCATTTGAGGTGTTGAGGCTGCCCCTTGTTGGAGTACTTTCGGCCCGCCGGTGAGGCGCATCATGTCGTAAGTGCGAACCTTTCCTTCCCTCACGACGGCGCCAACTGCATCCCAGATCTTTTTCGCTTTGGCAGTTTCGCCGACATGTTCCAGTAGCATCGCTCCCGCCAGGATGGTGGCGATCGGATTCACGATTGGCGGATTCAACTCCGCGTACTTAGGGGCAGACCCGTGTGTCGGTTCGAAGACCGCAACTTCCTTCCCAATATTCCCGGAAGCGGCGAAGCCCAGCCCACCAACCAACCCGGCTATGGCATCGGAGAGGATGTCGCCAAAGAGATTTGAAGCGACGATTACGTTGAAGCTTTCCGGGTTCTTGTTCAACCACATTAACTGCGCATCGATGTTGTTGCGCCAGAGTTGGATGTCAGGGAACTTTGTCTTTTGAATTTCCTTCGCGACTTCCTCCATCATGCCAGACGTTTCGCGAACCACGTTTGGCTTTTCGCAAATGGTCACTGCCTTGAAACCCTTCTTTTTGGCGAACTCAAACGCTGCGGTGATGATCCGCTGCGCCGCCGGCCGAGTGATGATCCGCACGCTTACTGCGAGATCCTGCCCGGGAACGTCGGCGAAGGCCTTGAATTTGGTATGAGAGTCCAGCGCAGCATGGACAATATCCGGCGGGTTCGTCCACTCGATGCCACAATACAGGCCCTCTGTGTTCTGGCGGAAGATAGTAGCGTTGATCTGCGGCTCTTCGAAACCACCATCAGGTCTTTTGCGGATATAGTTCAGCGGATTGCCGGGAAAGCCTACGCAGGGCCGCACGCAGATATCCAGGTTGAAGCGTTGACGCATAGTCACGATGGGGCTGTAGTAGACATGTCCTTTATCGCGTAGCTTAGGGTCCAGTTCGGCTTCGGCCTCTTTCTTTGGTTTGGATGTGATGGCGCCAAACAGTCCCAGCTTGTGCTGGGCTAGCAGGTCAATCGTGCGACTGGGCAGCGCGTTTCCCATGCTCCGCCAAAACTCCCAGCCTATGTCGGCATGGATATAATCTGCATCGAAACCAACTGCCCTGAGGACACGTAGTGCCTCCGGCATAACTTGATTGCCGATCCCGTCTCCTGGCATCGTCACAACGGTATAACGAGCCATAATTGCATCTCCTCTTACCAGAATAATAATTGATAGTCATCTTCGTACATACGCGTAAATAATGCTGTGTTTGGTTTCTTCTCTTTCCTCGCGTAGGTAGGTTAAGGACACAGTAGGCGGAGGAGTTCCAAGCATGCGATTAGACACCATGTCTTGATCGGTGTTAGCTGCGCAGAGTTTGCACCAGCGCCTTCACCGAAGCGCTTATCGTTGATTCTCGATAACCTTCACGTTTTCATCCACTGCGCATGTTCAGCAATCTTCGCAGCTATAACAGAAGACCTTCAAAATGGTGCGGGGAAGGGGATTCGAACCCCTGAAGGCTTTCGCGTCCATACGTGGGCTCTACGCCACAGGATGCCTTCTCTTTGCCCAAGGCAAGTTCCGATCTTAAGTATGGCCCCACCAGCGGGCTGGTGGTCCTGCCCCTTTGACCTGGCTCGGGAATCCCCGCTCAACCCCAAAGGAAAACCCGTTGATTCTTTAAGCTTCTTCGAATCATCCCGCCTTAATCCTTTTACTTTAGCCGCCCCGTTCCAGCTCTGGGCCCGTAGCTCAGGTTGGATAGAGCGGCAGGCTCCGCTTAAAGAAGCGGAAATTGTTGCCGAACCCCCTAAGGAACACCCGGAAAAAGCTGTAGAACTGGAAGGCCAGTGCAGAAGTCCGGGGTTCAAATCCCCGCGGGCCCGCCAAGCATTTTACCGTATTTAGTAAAGGTACCAAGAACTATTCTTCCACCCCCCAAACCCCAAACGACACGCGAGCGCAAATGAAGGAAAACGGGCCCGGCCCAAGCTACCAACAAGGCCCGACGGATAAGCCTCTCATCGAAAAGACGGTAGGGAGTTTCTTCGACGAGGTCGCCTCTAGGTATGAGGATAGAGAGGCGCTCGTTTCAAGGCATCAGGGCCTCAGGTTCACTTACGCACAGCTCAAGGAACGGGTGGATAAATTTGCCGTAGCCCTTCTCGGGTTCGGTGTGCAGAAGGGAGATCGCGTCGGCATATGGTCCCCGAACAACGCGGAATGGGTCATGACTCAATTCGCCACAGCAAAGGTTGGCGCGATCCTAGTTAACGTGAACCCCGCATACCGAGTTCAAGAATTGGAGTACGCGCTAAACCAGTCTGGCATAAGCCTGCTCGTAACGGCCAAGCAATTCAAAACTTCGGACTATCATTGGATGATAACCGAACTCGCACCCGAAGTCAGAAAATTCCCGAAAATAGGGCCTGACCAGGAAATCAAGACAACCCGTGTTCCCGCCCTACGACGAGTCGTAACACTCAGCAATGGGGGTGAGCCTTCCCCATCCTCAATGCTTTCCTGGGAACGTTTCATAGACATCGGAACAATGAACTCCTCCCCAGCCGAGCTTAGAGAAAGAGAAAAGGCGCTCGAATGCTATGACGCTATCAACATTCAATATACGTCGGGAACCACTGGTTTTCCGAAAGGCGCCACCCTAACCCATTATGGCATTTTGAATAATGGTTTCTTCGTTGGCGAGGGAATGAATTTCACTCACCACGACAGATTATGTATCCCAGTACCCTTCTACCACTGTTTCGGAATGGTGCTAGGGAACCTTGCGTGCGTTACCCATGGTGCAACCATGGTTCTTCCCTCGGATGCTTTCAGCGCGGAAACCGTCCTGAGGACTGTAGAGGAGGAAAAGTGCACAGCGCTTCACGGCGTACCAACAATGTTCATCGCCGAACTCGACCATCCCAACTTCAGGGAGTTCAACCTGTCCACCTTAAGGACCGGCATCATGGCGGGCTCCCCATGCCCGGTTGAGGTGATGAAGAAAGTCATATCGGATATGGGCATATGAGAGATCACTATTTGTTATGGGATGACGGAAACCTCTCCAGTCTCATTCCAAACCCGCATCGACGACTCACTGGAACTCCGGGTCACGACGGTAGGGCGAGCCCACCCCCATGTCGAAGCAAGAATCATCGACCCGTTAACAGGCCGAACTCTACCATGCGGATCTGCGGGAGAGCTGTGCGTTCGCGGTTACCTCGTGATGCTCAAGTATTGGAACAATCCAGAAGCCACTCGGGAAGCCATCGACTCCGAGGGTTGGATGCACACTGGAGACCTTGCAGTTATTCAACAAAATGGCTACGTGAACATCGTCGGGCGAACCAAGGATATGATTAGCCGTGGCGGCGAGAAGATTTTCCCGAGAGAAGTGGAGGATTTCCTCTACACGCATCCTAAGGTTTCGGATGTTCAAGTAATCGGAGTTCCAAGCCGAAAGTACGGAGAAGAAGTCATGGCGTGGGTCAAACTGAAACCTGGAGAGACTGCAACAGCCCAGGAACTTCAGGAATACTGCAAAGCGAGAATAGCGTACTTCAAGGTTCCAGCCTACTTCAAGTTCACAGGCTCGTTTCCTATGACGGTTACTGGAAAAATCCAGAAGTTCAAGATGCGGGAGATTTCAATTAAGGAGCTCGGCCTGCAAGGGGCAGCAACGATAAGAACCGCGTAACTTCTCGTTGTTTAGTCCGACTTGCTAGAAATATCCTTGGGGTTCGGTGATGAGGTTGGGCTGGCGCCCGATCTTTGGAAGCTCGTGGCTTAGGAATGGTTGATTTTCATATTTTGAGTATGTGCTTTTGTCGTCCCATATAGCGTAGTGGTTCTCTGCGTGGTCGAAGATACGAGCTTCCAGCCTGTTGTCGGTTAGTTCCTGTATTGCTCGGTATTCGATGACAACGTCGGCGAACCTTTTGAGTATTGCAGTTTTCTTTGAGTCGTGCAAATCCTCTGTCGCTACGAAGAACGCCGTCTGCCCGTTTGTTCGAATTCTGGTGAAGAGTTTGCATAGGAATGAATAGAGTTCTGCTGGGGCGGAGGAGACGGAGAGCACGTTGTCAAGAAAGTCTCCTATGATTAGTGGAATGCGGCCGGTTCTTGTTTTGGAGAGTTTTTCCAGGTTCAAGCTTAGGTCTGTCAGGTGGTTTGGTGGCACTATGGTTAATCGGGGGCCGTTTAGGAGGTTTTGGCCGTCAGTGAATGTTGCCCACAATATTCTCGATCCTGAAGGTGGTCGGAGCGACAGCGGCGTAGTGGGTCCTAGCGCGAGAATTAGGTTGTCGATGCGAAGGTCCTTTGAAATGCTCATCGCGTCTTTGAGTATGTTGACTGCCCCGACATCCCCCTTGACGATGGCGATGACGATATTGTAGTCCAGTAGTGGCCGAGAGAGCTCGTATAGGGCTGGGAACGTCGCCGACCTCGTTTCCGTGTCGGAGCTACGGGATGGTGTTCTGGAAGCGGGTGACATATCGGGCGCCGAAACACTAGTGTACCATTATAGGTATATTAATGTTTCAGGGGGATGAGGCCACAAGCCATTAACACAAATCCAATGCGCCATGTCACCCTGAACTAACATGGCGTTAATTTCAAGGCTCATGAAATACCTAGGCGGCTTAATCTGCACATTTGGCGGACTCTATTTGGGCAACGCGTACGGCGCATCTTACTGGCGATTCGGCCCCTTCAACTTGGCATGGGACACGATCTTTCGGGGGAGCGTCCTCGTAGCTCTCGGGCTTTTGCTTATTCATTTCAGCAAGTGAAATTCACATTTCTTTCAACAGGCGATTAGAAGCATCAGCCATTGTTGACGCATTGACGCCTTTGCATCAA
The DNA here is from genome assembly GCA_049586635.1 of Bathyarchaeia archaeon. Lineage (GTDB taxonomy): Archaea > Thermoproteota > Bathyarchaeia > 40CM-2-53-6 > 40CM-2-53-6 > FEN-987. The sequence goes on along the minus strand of JBAVCK010000022.1, from coordinate 1,803 downwards.
GAAGTCACTGAAACATTAAAACGAACAACGCGTATTGCAGTGTCCGCGTCTACGGGCTCGTTGTATCCGGGTCGTAACTCCCAATAATTTTCTCGAGCATTTTTTACTTGCATTTGTTACCCTCCGAGGATACTCTTTATTTCCCGGAATCCTTCCTGCCCGCAAAGGTGTAGAATTTGCAACGAATATTTCTTGCCGCAGTCATAATGGTACTATTATCTGTTCCAGTGATAGGGGTCGCACCTGTTTCGGCGCTAAGCTTTGGGTTGCCCCCCGTTCTAGCGCAAAGCCAAAGCCAACACAAGGCTGTCATACTGTCGTCTCTCGAGGCACTGGCCCACATGGGCTTCTATGGCAAGCTAATTAGTGACGATCTGAAGCACGCCGGATATCAGGTAACTTTCGTTAACGACTCCGCAGTCACTATTGATTTCCTGTTAACTCAAATGAATAATTATGATGTGATAATCTGGCGCTCGAACACTTACACATTTGCTCACACCACCTACTGGTACGTTGGAGAGGTGGTCAATGGTGCGACGCAACAGAAATACGCGTCGGACTTCAGTCAAGGTTGGATCAATGGTAACGCTGGAACCCTAGGGGTTGACCTCGACTTCTTCACCAACCATTTCTCACCCGGCTCTCTCAGCAACGTGAAACTAATTCTGCTCATATCCTCGAATTCCAACGCAATTGGCCAGGCCTTAGTTAGTGCAGGTGCTCGGGCAGTGGTCTCTTGCAACGGGGACATCTCACTCCAATTTGGCCTAATTGACGATCTAACCGGCCAACTGGTCAGCTACCTGTCAAATGGGAACGACGTACTAGACTCGGTGTACAGTACGGTCTCGCCATATTCGAATATGATACCGAAAGATCCCCTCGATACGGTTTACACGCCTCCCTTCTGGTTCCTGGGCGACGGCACAGTAACAATCACCTAGCCCAACCCGCTAAATTTTCCCTCCTCTCTTTTTTCTAAGCAATTTGTATAAACGACCAGGTAGAACCACATTCAGGTCGAATTGACTGCCGTAAAAGAGCCCGTTGTCATTCACAAAGGGCTTGACAATGTATACGTGAAAGAGAGTAAGATCTGTTTTATAGACGGAGAAGCGAGCAAACTCTTCTACCGCGGCTACAGCATCGATGACCTATCCGAACACTCCGCCTTCGAAGAAACTACCTACCTGCTCATCTACGGTTGGCTCCCAACAAAATCCCAATTGGACGAATTCAAGGGTCGAATTGAGTCCTATCGTACGCTTGAGCTAGGCGTGCTGCAACTAATTCGCTCATGTCCCGCCAGCAGCGATCCAATGGACGTCTTAAGGACAGCAGTCTCGGCCCTCGGCGTGTACGACCCTCACCCGATGACGGACAGCATCGAGGGACGAATCGATAAGGCGCTCAGAATCTTAGCCAAAACACCCACAATAATTACCGCATTCGACAGAATAAGAAACCAAAGGGAACCTGTTCTACCTAAACCTGGACTAAGCCACGCAGCAGATTTTCTGTATATGTTGACAGGGAAAGAGCCTGACCCATACGATGCCCACGTCATGGATGTCGCCCTGATTCTTCACGCGGAGCACGAGATGAACGCGTCAACATTCTCGTGCACGGTTACGGCTTCAACTCTGGCGGATATGTACTCCATAATCACTTCAGGGATCGGGACGTTGAGAGGGCCACTCCACGGGGGCGCTAACGAAGCTGCATTGCGGACGGTCATGGAGGTGGGTGAGCCATCTAGAGCGGAGAGTTACGTCACCGAAGCCCTCGCTCAGAAAAAGA
>JBAVCK010000021.1:0-4945 GCA_049586635.1 Bathyarchaeia archaeon | reverse complement strand
CGCACAACTCGCATGGCTTAGTCCCACCCCGATAGCAGTTGGGTCCGCCAGGATCAAGCGGAGTTGGCAAGCTGACCGATTAGCTAGGACGATTTTTTGGAAAACAGCCGTTTAAGGAAATTGAACGGACTGGAATTTGACAGAATGACTGCAAGCCAATCTTGGACCTAAACGTCCATGGGAGCCGTGAGGAACCCAAGTTTGTTTAGGCCTTCATTACTGTTCCCGCAAATGGAGGTCAACATTTCATCCAAGGGCTTTAGCCCTGCTAAGTCTAGTTGACGCCGCCGCCGGGTAATCGCGGGAAGTCAACGCATCGAAAGGACGAGTTGACAAATTATAGGTAGGCCTTCGGCGTTAATATAAGCATGCCGATGTCAAAGAATCGAGAATATGTTCCAATTTAATCAATCGCAACGCAGAACAACACGCCCCATCCCCTAGTCCATCTAGGAAAAATGTGATAGCCTTTTGTCAAAAAAAGAAGCCCAACTCATAGTCGAACATGCGAAACAACTCATAACCGCAAAAGGGCACCAGGACCGACCGGCCGTCGGCCCGGAAATGGAAGATTTAGGCATCATTGAAGACGGCTCCATAGCAATCTTGAATGGAAAAATTGTGTCAGTAGGAAAATCAAACGAGCTCCTATCCGAATATACAGCTCCCGAGAGAATCGACGCGACCGGAAAAGTTGTCACGCCAGGATTTGTCGACGCCCATACGCACTTCGTTTTCGCAGGCTCTCGCGAGACAGAGTTCGAGTTGAAGATTAAGGGGGCAGGATACATGGAGATCCTGCAAAGAGGAGGAGGAATCCTCAGAACCGTACGCGATACCCGCGCAGCATCAAAAAACGAACTGTTACGGATTTGCAGAGAGCGTTGCAAGAACCTACTGCTGCACGGAACGACGACCGTCGAAGCCAAAAGCGGCTACGGCCTAACTCTGAATGATGAAATCAAGTCGCTCGAGGTCATCAAGCAGCTAGACGGCGAAGGGCCAATAAACCTCATCCCCACGTTCTTGGGCGCGCATGCGGTTCCACCCGAATTCCAAGGAAAGACTCACGAGTATGTCGCCGCAATCTGCGAAGAATGGATACCGGAGGTCGCGAAAAACCAGCTAGCCTCCTTCTGCGACGTTTTCTGTGAAAAAGGCGTTTTCGAAGTGGAAGACTCGCGAAGAATTCTATTGGCGGGGAGAGAGGCGGGACTATTACCGAGAATCCATGCAGATGAGTTCTATCCTCTCGGGGGAGCAGAACTTGCAGCTGAGGTGGGTGCAGTCTCTGCCGACCACTTACTCTACGCTTCCGCAACCGGCCTAGCTCAGATGAGGAAAAGTGGCGTCATAGCAACACTCTTGCCAGCCGCACCGTTAACCCTCATGTTGGATAAGTATGCAGACGCCCGGCGAATGATCTCTGAAGGAATTGCGATAGCCCTTGGCAGCGACCTCAGCCCGAGCTGTTGGCTTGAAAACCATCAATTGCTACTCGCACTTGCCTGCTACAAACTAAGAATGACCCCAGCGGAAGCGCTCACGGCGGCCACAATAAACGCGGCCCATTCAATCAGAAAAGCGGAGGAAATCGGGAGCATCGAGCTCGGAAAGAAGGCGGACATCTTGGTTCTCAACGCCCCTGATTTTCGATTCCTCGCATACCGTCTTGGTTTGAACATGGTAGAGACCGTTGTGAAGAACGGCAAAATCGCTGCACGGAACGGCCGCCTCACTTGAAATTACTTAAAGTTAAAATCGGTTAACAAACCAGTACTACGCGACGGGGTTTGTTGAAGCTGAAGCCGTCGGTTGCGGCCGTTGCGGGGACGAAACTGCACTGCAAGAATTGGCAGATAGAGGGCGCCTACAGGATGATTCATAATGTTCTCGACCCAGAAGTTGCCAAGGACCCTGACAACCTTATCGTCTACGGGGGAACTGGCCGAGCCGCACGCTCCTGGGAGTGCTTTGAGAAGATTACTCAAACGCTTCAGGCGCTTGAACCGAATGAAACGTTGTTGATTCAGAGCGGCAAGCCAGTCGCAGTTTTTGAAACACATGAGTGGGCTCCGCGCGTCCTAATATCCAATGCAATGCTCGTGCCGAAGTGGGCTACTTGGGACTACTTCTACGAGTTGGAGCAGAAAGGCCTGATAATGTATGGGCAGATGACCGCCGGCTCTTGGGCGTACATAGGAACGCAAGGAATCCTCCAAGGCACTTACGAAACATTATCCTCGGTCGCGAAGAAACATTTCAACGGATCTCTCGAAGGACGCTTCGTCCTCACTGCGGGACTTGGAGAGATGGGTGGAGCGCAGCCCCTAGCCGTGACAATGAACGATGGCATCGCTTTAGTTGTCGAAGTTAACAAAGCCGCCATTGAACGGCGGCTCAAGCATGGATTCCTGGAGAAATGGACTGATGATCTCGACGAAGCAATACAAATGGTGAAAACTGCGAAGGACTCCAAGAAGAGCCTGAGTGTGGGATTACTCGGTAACGCAGCTGAGGTTCATCCGGAATTGGCGAAGCGTGGGGTTATTCCCGACATTGTAACGGACCAAACGTCCGCCCATGACCCCCTGAACGGGTACTACCCCGCCGGCTTGAGTATGAAGGAGGCTGATCAACTTCGGAAAGCTGAGCCTCAACAGTACCTCCGACGCGCTAAGGAGAGCATGTCGGTGCATGTGAAGGCAATGGTCGAGATGATGAGGCGGGGCGCCATTACTTTCGAGTATGGCAACAACATAAGGCAGCAAGCCTATGACGCCGGTTTCCAGGAAGCGTTTGCCTTCTCAGGATTCGTGCCCGAATACATTCGCCCCATGTTCTGTGAAGGCCGAGGCCCCTTCCGTTGGACTTCTCTAATAGGTGAAGAGCAGGATATCTTCACAATCGATGAGATGCTCAAGAGAGAGTTCGGCTACAACACAGAACTTGTAAGGTGGATCGATAAGGCGCGTAGCCAAGTGAAATTCCAAGGGCTACCAGCACGGGTCTGCTGGTTGGGATACGGGGAGCGAGCAAAGTTTGGTAAAATCGTTAACGACATGGTCGCCGCGGGAAAACTATCTGGCCCAATCTGGGTCGGGCGAGACCACTTGGACACCGGCAGCGTCGCATCACCGAGAAGAGAAACAGAGAACATGAAGGACGGCTCGGACGCGATCGCTGACTGGCCGATACTGAACGCGTTGCTTAACGCAGTTGCGGGAGCGACCTGGGTTTCCGTCCACCACGGCGGCGGCGTCGGTATCGGCTACAGCATCCACGCAGGTATGTGCCTCGTCTTGGACGGGACGAAGGAAATTGAGAAGCGTGCTGAGCGTGTTCTCACCACCGACCCTGGTTTAGGCGTGGTGAGGCATGCTGACGCGGGATACGATGCGGCAATCAAGGTGGCAAGAGACAGAAAAATCAAGATGCCTATGCTGAAGTGAAGCTGCCACTAAGAGGCAGGGTAACTGTAACTGACATTGTAGCCTGGCGGCTCATGCCCAACTGAGAAGACTAAGCCGAGTACGAGGCCCCCGATTAGACCGAACAGGTGTGCGAAGATGTTCACACCTGGCAACAGGCTACTTTGAACGAACAGTATAACGGCGTAAATCAAAGCGACACCCATGTGTTGCGCTCTCCTTGCTACAGCTACGTATGAACCTACGAGACCGAAGATGGCACCTGAAGCGCCTCCGGAAACCGTTGCAGCCGGCAACAAGACCAGTGACATGACGCTACCGAGTAACCCGGATGCAAAGTAAATTGTTAGAAATTTCGGAGCCGTGAATGCGGTTTCGTTAAGCCGCCCGAAATAGTACAATGCAAACATATTGAAGATTATGTGAGTGAAGCCAAAGTGAACAAACATTGAAGTGAACAACTGCCAATAGAAGCCCGCTAACACAAGGTCGTTCTCTTGCGCTAGAAACTGACAGGTGGAGGACGAACAATCTCCCGCGTCCCCGCTGATCAACATTACTATGAAAACCAGAACGTTCACGAGTATCAGGACAATTGTGGGAGAAGAAAGGAGACTACCCTGCCTCCCGTAACCGTAACGACCAAAGTTCAAGGTTGAACTCGATTAATTTGACACCTTATTTAAGTGAATTTTTCACACGCACCCAATTGCGAAACATTTCTGTAGTACAGGCGCTCTGAGAATTGGTGGGTTGGCGAGTTGGTGAGCGACTCCGGGCCCTCTGCGTGATGGGCTTGAGGAAACTCCACCCACATGGCGGAAGCGTGGCACTGTGAGGTGCCTGCCGAGAGGCTGGGTCAAGGCGCAGAAAAATACCTCCGCTAGCCGACGACTATGATGCGCTTGCGTTGAGGAGGCTGGCGGTAAGGGTGAAATGCCGACACACGCTGTGAAAGGGATAATAGGTGCCTGTGAAAGCCGCCTGAGGCGCGGGTATCCCGACTAGATGAATGTCGCCTAAAACAGAAGGTGGGTTACGGCCAACACGCGCAACCCATTTCTTCCCCTAAGGGGGGTATCGCTTGTTTAGGAGCAAACTATGTTACTTCCCCGTGCCGTGTTGGGTTCGGATGCTGTCTAGGGCGTCGCTGTTTTCTTTTGAATTCGTAGGAAGAAGCAGAGGGTAAGCGGTTTCGGGTGCGATTCCGTGATTCTCGGCATGTGAGTGTGTATAACATATGCTAGGCATCTTTTCTTTGGGAGCGCGCTGGCTTGAGATGCGTTTTCAATATGTGCGTCCTTCTTTGGCCGTTTCTGCTTGGTTCTAGTAGGATACCGAGAATCGCGTGTGGACCGGTTGGGTGTATTTCCTCAATCCACCATCATTGATCAATGGGTTCTTGAGAGGAAAACCTTTATGGTGTTTCCCACTTACTCAGTGGGAATACGTATGACTCAGACTGTTGTCGATCAACGTGGCAGAGTACTCATTCCCGAGGATATCAGGGAAGG
>JBAVCK010000020.1:0-5201 GCA_049586635.1 Bathyarchaeia archaeon | reverse complement strand
GGCCGGTTCCCCAGACTGCGACTGATGATCCGGGCTTGAAGCCTCCCGCTCGGATGAACATGCCATTGTAAGCTACACAGGCCGGTTCAACCAGGGAGCCTGCCTCGAATATTTTATCCTCGGTTCGAAATACCTTCTTGAAATCGTTGATTTTCCAGCAGAATTTCTGATGAATCTTCATGTATTGTTGGCAGCCGCCGTCGTCGGTGAACCCCATTTCCTGCAGGTTTATGCATTGGTTGAAGTTACCCGTCCTGCACGGGTCACACTCGTTGCAGTACCACATTTCTTCGCAGACCACGTAGTCGCCAGTTCTTACGCCTGTAACTTCGCCGCCCGTCTTCTCTACTATTCCAGCCAATTCATGACCTAGAACTACTGGCGTCTTAACGAGGCCAGGATACAGTATGTAACCCTCCTTGTCACTTTCGTAAAGATGCATGTCGGAGCCGCAGATTCCACAGGCTTTCAATCTCACGAGAACTTCTCTGGGCCCGATGTCTGGAACCGGAATCTCTTCGACTTGGACGCGAGGTTTATGCCAAACTCGACTCGCGTAAACCGCTCTCCTGGTTCTAACTTCTTCTTCTGATGGTTTGTAGGTTGGCCTCGGTTTCCAGTCTGCGTGCAAGACTGCGGCTAATTGCTTCTGAGCCATAATCAATCATCGCGCGAATGAGAGCATCGATAATCACCTAGAAAAGAGTTCTCATCGAGTAGCCGCCTAGGTTTCGATAGCCGTTCTGAAACTTGCAGCCATTGAACGCCAATCACTTTAGGCCACCAAGAATGCGAGCGGAAAAGTATTAATCGTGAATTCTGGAGGTGTGACAAATCGTGCGAGAAGAAACAACATATGACTAAGGTTCTGAGGTTTGCCGTAGTCGGAATGGGTAGGATGGGGCTGTGGCATGCGAAAAACTTGAAGTCCCATATCCCGAACGCGAGACTCGTCGCGGTCTCTGACATTGACAGGGCTTCTGCGAAGAAGGGGAGCAGGGAGACGGGCGTCCCGTGGTTCAGTGATCATCGAAAGTTGTTTGAGAATGTTGAGTTGGACGCTGTGTGTGTTGTGAGTTCGACCGACACCCACGCCCCGATTGCTACAGACGCTGCTGAGGCAGGCCTCAATGTTTTCGTTGAGAAACCCATGGCAACAAAGGTTCGAGAGGCCAACCGTCTTGAGAGAGCTGTAAAGAAATCAGATGTGAAGCTTCAAGTTGGTTTCATGCGCCGTTTCGACCCTGCTTACGCGCATGCGAAGAAACGGATTGAGGACGGCGAAATCGGCAAGCCAATAGTGTTCAAGTCGACTAGCCGAGACCCTTTCCCGCCCCCAGTTTGGGCGTGTGATCCGAAGCGCGGAGGAGGGTTACAGATTGAGATGCACGCCCACGATTACGATCTAGGAAGATGGTTCATGGGCAGCGAGGTCGATTTGGTATACTCGAGTGCTCAATGCCTAGTCTTCCCCGAACTCAAGAGGCATGTTCCTGAATTCGTAGACAACACTCTCATCACTTTACACTTTAGGAATCGCTCGATGGGATTGGTTGAGGGAAGCCTCAATGCCGTGTACGGTTACGATGTCCGCAGTGAAATCTACGGAACCAACGGGACGATCAGTGTCGGATCGGTTCAAAGAGCTCCTGTGACAGTGTACACGCGTAAGGGTGCAAACTCTGAAACAGCTTTCCTTGGCGATAGGGGGACTCCACACTTCGCGCAAAGATTCGGAGATGCATACCGTGCAGAGATGGTCCACTTCGTAGATACAATACTGCATGATTCGAAGCCTGAACCTAGCCTGAAGGAGGGCAGAGCTGCGCTCAACATTGGGCTGGCCGCCTTCGAATCTACGAAGACATTGAGACCCGCACGTGTGCGGGAACAGTCGTGAAGAGACCTTAGACAAGTCCGAGAGGCTAAGTTTCAAGCATAGCTTGGAAGAAGTTTTTTCAGCCTCTCTTTTCTGAGATGTGCATACTCTGCTAAGGGTCCACCAATCAATGGTCTTAGGTAGTCGAGAAATTCGCCAGTTACGAAGTTGCCCTGCTTGTTGATGAATTCGTCGGGAACATGCCTGGTCTTCAACGCCACCTTATCCAATTCCACTAAGCCTGTTACGCACTCGTACGGATCCTTACTCTTTTTGACCAACGTGATCATCTTGTCAGTTTCACCCTCGACGACATTTGCAACCGACACTTGACCGACCCGGTATGCTTCGTCTAGGTCAACTTGGGATGCGCAGACCATTGAGACTCTCTGGATCGTGCCTGGTTTGTCATACCGAGCTTTGATGTGGAGGTTCTCAGCGATCAGGTTCGTTAAATAATCTCCTACGCCACCGAGCTGTGCATGACCGAACTTATCGGTGTCAATTTGCGTCGATGAGGCTTTCAAGAACTCACCCCGCTCATTCTTCAGGCCCTCGCAGACGCAGATTACGGCCCGTCCGAGTCGGTCGTATACCGACTTCACATCCTCGAGGAATCTTTGCGCGATGAGCGGCCGTTCGGGAAGGTAGATTAGATGTGGTGCGGTGTCCGGGCCATCTTTTCCTAGAGCTGTGCTCGCAGTTATCCATCCGGTGTCCCGGCCCATTGTTTCTACGATCTTGATGGTATCCGATGTGTAGATCGCTTCCGTATCCAACCCGGAGTCCCTAGTCGCTATGGCGTTGAAGCGGGCAACGCTTCCGTATCCCGGGCAATGGTCAGTAACCATGAGGTCGTTGTCAACTGTTTTCGGAACCCCGATCACACGTAAGTCATATTGCTTCTCTGCAGCGAGCCGCGCCACTTTGTGCGAAGTCTCCATCGAATCATTGCCACCTGCGCACAGAAAGTAACCAATATTATGCGTTTTGAAAACTTCAAGCAGGCGAGCATAGTCGTGTTCACTTAGCTTGTATCGGCAAGAACCTAGGGCGGCTGACGGCGTTTTTCTCAGCTTCTGAATGGAAAACTGGTCCTCTCGTCGGAGGTCCACGAGGTCCTCGTGTAGAGCCCCAAGGATCCCGTTGATTGCTCCATATATTCCGCCAATCTTCGGCTGCTGCAATGCAGCCGTGACGATTCCGCATACGCTGCTGTTGATGACAGCCGTTGGACCACCCGACTGTGCTACAAGCAGGTTCTTGCTCAAGCTCTCACGCAAGCACCGAAGTGAGTTTATCCATATTTCTGCCGCGAACTCTTCCAATATGGTTCAAGGACTGCTCAACTGTGAAGTTGCGGTGAACGATGCCGCTCACAGCATCTGCGATTGCTGATGGGTCATCCCGGCTTGGGTAGAGTATGTTTCGCCCTACCAATGCGCCTCTTACGTTTTGGCCCGCCGCCATGCCCTTCCAGAATTCCTGCAGTACGCCCGTGGGGTCACTTGACGCTTCTCCTCCAAGCATGAGAATCGGGCAGCTGGTTGCTCTAGCAACTCTGTCGAACCCTTCGCAATACGGAATCTTCAGCCACATTCCCCGTGATGAATCACCTAGCGCGGTGGCAACGCCAATCGTCTTGATCAATTCCCCTGCAGCTTTCAACGTCTTGTACCCCTCGGCCGTTCGTTCCACGCTGAAGGCCTCGAGGAAGACTGGGATGGAATGTTTGTTTAGCTCAGTGATTGCTTCGGCACAGGCTTGAATCGTATCCAACGATCTCGTGTCTTTGACATCAAGACGGAACATCAGTTTGGCGCCGTCCAAGTTCAAATCGTTGATTGAATCTGCTGTGAAGGACGTGAATCGGTCATCCATCTCGAATTCAGCCCCGCTTAACCCCCCCCGGTTCATGCACCCAACCAACACCTTCCCGTCGAGGAAACTTTCTCCACCATGCTCCAAGTAGAGCTGATCAAGAATCAGCAGGTCTTCGATGATGTCTGTGGTTCCCATTACGCCGTCAAATTCCGGGCTCGTGACGACTCTGAGGACTCGTCCCAAGTACCCGTGGCGATCGCCCATCATCAATGGGTCGTCTCCAGATTTTGTGACTCTTCGTGCTGGATGATCTGCGGCTAGAATTGCAAGCTTACCGTCAACTGTAAGCCTCTCCCTGCGTTTTCTTCGCGTTGCTGATTTTTCGACAACTCCAGGGTCGTTGACTCTCACGTCAGTTATCATCTTGAAAATTGAGTCAGGGAAGAAGTCTTGATGTGAAAATTCAAATTTCGAAGTTAGGGAGGCCAACAACTCTCCTCCATTTATTGGGGCCAAGACTCTCGTTTTGATATATTGAGAATTCGGTTTCGAAGATTAGATGCGGGACCGCTGGACACGAGTTGCATAAATATGCAGACCAACAGACGTTCAGGCAACCTGAAGAGTAATGGTGAATAGGTTTGAAAGACTCATGGGAATCCCTAGTTGACCTAAGTATAGTGCACTTCATGATATACCCCGAAACCATCTCAGGCTCTGGGCCTATACTGGAAACGGCCTCGAGAATTGTGAATGACGACTTCTTCTCCATGATTGAAATCGGTCATATCGAGGACCCTGCGGTTCGCAAACAGGTCGCGGAAACGATTTCTACTGCCCATGCTCGAGTTGCCTTTGGCGCTCAATCGACGATACTCACAAAGAAACTGGACCTGAACTCCTTTGACGAGGCTAAGCGGAAAGAGGCCTTGGCGGTGCTGATGCAGCGAATTGACGAAGCGCGTGAACTCGGGGCTAATCGCTTCGCAGTTCTGAGTGGCCCCGACCCCGGTGAAGAGAAAAGAGGTGCAGCAAAGGAGCTGCTCATCCAATCGCTGCATGAACTCTGCGCCTACGGAAAGGAAAAAAGCGTTGGCATCACGCTTGAAACGTTTGACCGAACCATAGAAAAGAAGAGTCTTATCGGCCCGTCCGATGAGGCTTTGATGATTTCGAAGGCGATGAGGAAAGACTATCCCGACTTTGGCCTGATGTACGACATGGGCCATGCTCCGCTGCTGGATGAGGACCCCGCGAAATCGCTCAAACTCCTAAAGGACCACGTGGTTCATGTCCACGTCGGCAATTGTGTTAAGAAGCCCGGCCTTCAGGCGTATGGAGATCAGCATCCGCGTTTCGGTCTGGCTGGGGGCGAGAACGATGTACCCCAGCTTGTAGCATTCCTCCGAGCACTGGTTGAGATAGGTTACATTCCCTCAAAGCCGAAAGACATCTCCCCAGTGATTGGCTTCGAACTGAAACCTGTTCAGGGTGAGAA
>JBAVCK010000019.1:0-1582 GCA_049586635.1 Bathyarchaeia archaeon | reverse complement strand
AATGGAGTTTGAAAAACGCGGTCTTGTCCCAAACGTTGTCTTCCCAGAAGGAGCAGTTATTCGCGATGGTGATCTTTTGACTTATTACGGTGGAGCTGACAGGGTCTCCTGCGTGGCGAAGGCTCAGATCGACGATTTTCTGGACGAAATGGAAAGAGGCACATAAGGATTATAGTCATTTCAGTTTTCGGAAACTTTCAATGAATGTTGCCGCGGCTAATAGAAAGGCAAGTGCGGATTCCGTACCTTGATTTTCGTTTAGGCTTGTCTAGAAGGTCCTCAAGGCATTCGCAGATAGCATATAGCCAAATCGTTTGAGAAATGAGAACGTAGATTCCGCTCTTTCAGGTCTTGATCACTACGCCGTTGAGATGCCCGTGATTTTACTCCTAACTCAAGAGTTTCGGTATGAGCGGCTGAATATGAACCGCGATTCAATTGGCTCTTGACAGAGAAAATCGAATTAGTGACCTCCCGGAGATGCACGTGGACTTCGAGAAGCACACCGTCAGATTCGAAGCCTACGACCCAGACCGCAAGGAGTGGACACCGAGACCACCACCCACCAGAATCATCGTCCACGAGGAAATCAACAAAGGCGAAGACAGAGGATACGAAACCTTCCTCAACGAACAGGGCTGCGAGTACCTCAAGATGTAGCTCGCAGACCGAATGACCCTCAAACCCTACCGCGCATACGACAGCCACGGGCGCCCCCTACGCGACGAACACGACGAACAACTCAGAGAACTGAGAGCCGAGAAACTCTCCCCAGAAAGCCTCATCATAGCCCACAACCACCCAGAACATCAGCTACGCCATAATAAGCCCCGCAATCCGCAAGCTTGGACTCCGACAACCGAACGGTGAACCCGACCGCTCCTACGTCCAGCGCTCATACTTCGACACAAGGATCATGAGCGCGGAAGCAGACAAGAAAATCGGCGTAATCTACTCGTGGCGACAACTCTAAGGGCGGAATTCACACGAGATCGCTCCGTTGTGCAGGGGTGGCCTGCTGTCGCCGTTAGGTTTGTTTTGTCACCGTGATCTCGATCGTTGACACGTTTCGTACTTGTCCTTCCTCGCCCAGCTGCTCGGTTCCGATGGCGATGTCCTTTACGTGAAGCTTGCCTTCGAAGAATCGTCTTCTGCACACTTCAACGACGTCAACGGCTGCTGATATGGCTCGCCCTCTCGCTTTGATTGAAACCTCATTGCTGCCACTGTTGACTTGCATCAAGATCGCTGTAACATACGCCATGATAGGCTTCTGTCCAATGAAGATGGTATTGGAGGGGGCTCGGTTCTGCCGGGTAGGCGGGGTTGGCACAATTTTCTGTTGTTCTGTCATGTTCTGCTCACCACTTTCTATTTCTGTTACACATTGGATAGGACGAGAATTCGAATCCGCTGCGTATGCCCACGAAAGGGGTTGCCCTCTACTTAAGTGTCCTTTGGATTCACATTTTTGTCCCCGAATCTTTGACCTTGTGGCGAGCGGGCTGCGAGTTCCTTGTCGAAAACGAACCAGTGCACTATCTCGGTGTGTGGGTCTCATGGTGCGCGACGACGACGCACA
>JBAVCK010000018.1:0-1681 GCA_049586635.1 Bathyarchaeia archaeon | reverse complement strand
GTTCTGGGTTTGCTTCCACAAGGACTAGGAGCCGCGGGTTAAGTTTCTCTAGAACATTTTGTGGTAGTCCAGCCCACATTCCCGAAACCGTTCGAACGAACATGTGGGTATCTATAACGATGGTGCCTTGTCCCGCTCGGTTGGCAATTTCGCTCGCGGCAAGTTCCTGAATCTTCTTCTGTTCTCCGATGTTCTGCTCCCTCATCTTGTCGCGGTGAAGGTCTTTGCCAAGTTCTCGCATGATTTCGTTCATGATTGTTCCGTAGTTGAGGACGGTGAGGTTGAACTTGTTCTGCCTAGCGAGGTCCTGCAATTCGTTGAGTACAGTAGTCTTCCCCACCCCGGGTATACCGGTCACAACGACCGTTCGGGACAGTTCCTACTCACCCAAGAAGCCTCTGGCAGCGGGGTAGAGTTCGGTGATCCGTTCCTGAACGAAGATTTGGTAATACTGCTCAATAATACCGACGGTGAGAAGTATCCCGGTGCCGGAGCCAAAGGCGCCTAGGAAGTCTGCACCTGCGGCTATGGTTCCAATCAGTATCGCCCCGAGAATTGTGACGGTCGGGATATAGCGGTCAAGCATCTGCCTTATGGGGACCTCAGACCGCCTAAACCCTTCAATTTGCATGCCAGAATCTAGAAGCTGCCTGGCAACAGTTCTCGCATCCATCCCACCAACTTCAACCCAAGTTACTGCAAAGAAGACACAGCCGAGGATCAGGAGGACTGCATACACGAGCGCTCGCAGCGGGTCGGCCATCGCCAATTGTAGGCTCCGTGGCGGCACCACATAGTAAACCAGCCCGCCTGAAGGCTGGTACTGAGTGCCCTGCGTCGTGAACGTGCCTATCAGGTTGAACCAGAAATTGGTGTTTGTACTGTTGTACCTCTGCCAGAGTAACTGCGCGATGAAGTAGATGTTGCCAAACAGGGCGGCTGCAAAGATCACGGGTATGTTCGACACGTAGAAGAGCTTCAATGGGAATTTTCCGCGGAAACCTCTGTACCTAGCATATGATACCGGAATCTCCACGCGCATGCCGTTGAAGTAGATGATTATTGCGAAGACGCCGAGCGTCGTGATAAATGCCACCATGTCTGGCAGGCCTCCCGTACGGGAGAGGACGCTCATAATGCCCTGCCTGCTAAGAACGCCTTCGGCGAATGCTACGAGGGCGCCCAGGTATTTCCCGTCAGCCATGGGCCCCATTGGCGCCACCGAGTCCCACCATATCGAAGAAGCAACACCAGCAGCGATGAACAGGCTGATTCCGCTTCCCAACCCCCAGCCTTTCTGAAGCATCTCGTCTAGGAGTAGCACAATAATCCCTGCGGCGACCAGTTGCAACATTATTACGATTTCCGTTGTTACTTGCAGTGTTCCGTATGTGCCGCCGATTATGTAGGCTGATGCCTCGAAGATGGTCATGACTACGGAGAGAATCTTGCTGGCGCTCGTGAACAGCGACCGGTCTTCTGGATTGGACATGTCTATGTTCACCATTTTCGACCCGGCCAGGACCTGCAGAATTAAACCGGCGGTCACGATGGGGCCGATTCCCAACTCCATCAGGGTGCCCCGGTTTGATGCGAATATGACCCGGAGAGAGCCTAGCGGGTCGTTGAGCCCTGCCGTACCTATTCCGTAAAGCGGCGTTTGGGACATTACGAAGTAGAT
>JBAVCK010000017.1:0-15461 GCA_049586635.1 Bathyarchaeia archaeon | reverse complement strand
GTAGCCGTGCCCTCGGTAGGCACCAGAATTGTTGTTAACATGCGCGTTAAGGTTGTTTTTCCTGCTCCATTAGGACCTAAGAGACCAAAAACTTCCTGTTTAATTTCAAGATTAATATGATCAACCGCTGTGAAGTCGCCGAAAGTCTTCGTAATGTTAAACGTCTTCACAGCTGTTTCCATTGCGGGGAACCGTCTGAAATGACTGCCTTAAGAAGCGGCCCGACCGTTAGATGCGCTAATTAAGATTATCTTGTAACCTCAATCTTTGATGGCTTCGAGTAGGCTTACGGAGTTCCAAATTTTCACTCGAGTGTAAGGCGGCATGTTTGGGTCTTGGCTTATGTCATCTAGGATGGAGATTGCGTTCGCTGCGCGAACGCCTATACTCAGGTCCCCAACCTGAAGCATATCCATCGCACTCTTTGCCGCACGGCGGATATTGCGAGGGGTCGTATTATCGTTAGAAACCTCGTTTAGAACACCCAGCGCCTGCTTGATTCGGCCCTCGTATTCTTCTTTGCGTTTGACCTTAGTTGACATAGCGGACCACCCCGCATGACAGGCGACCTTTCAATCAGATTCATTCGAAGGCAATATCTAAAGTCTTTCTCAACGAGCAGTTCGCCCCTGTACCGATCTCTCTTGGTCGCCAACAAGGTGTAATAGTGGTTTACCATACTCTTCCATGGTCTACGGCCGTGAGCATCGAAGTCAAGAAGATGGCTGAACTCCTCAAGTCAGGGGCGACAATGCTATCCGAGACTTGCCCCGAGTGCGGAACTCCACTCTTTCGGAAGGGCAAGGAAACCTTCTGCCCGAAGTGCAACAAACCAGTGGTAATCGTTGAGTCGGCTGAGCAAGAGGCACGATTAATGGCCGACAATGTTCTCGAAGACTCCGAACAGACCTTGTTATCCAAAATTCGTGAAGTCAATATGGCGATGAAAAATGAGACGGACCTAGAGAAATTAGTTGCCTACGGTAACGCCCTAGCTATTTGGCTGGGCGCAATAGAGAAGTTGAGGCGGCTCAGGAACCAGAGCTCTGAGTAATCTCGATCGTCCAAAGAAGAACACCATGCCGTCGGAGGTTGATTTTCGTACCATTTTATATGCTCTGACGGCGCTTCGCTCTCACAAGTGCACTCTAATGGACATCGGTGATAATTTCAGTAACAGTTTCGATTACGCCAAGAAATTGTTCAGCGACGGAGGTAGACTGCTAATTCTGATCATATTAGACATAATCCCAATAGTCAATTGGATTGTCCTCGGCTACGCCTCTAGAGTGTTAAAGGAGGCTCCTGGAGGTCAGAACCCCCCCAAGCTCAAAGACTACGGAGACCTCTTCATTGAAGGCGCAAAGGTCTTCTTCGTTTCGCTCATCTACATGATCGTTCCTCTGCTCCTGATTGGAGTGGGCATCGCTTCTTTTCTCTCAGGGATGTTTATGGGGGGTAGCATGTTCTCTGGAACGGCGGGCCCCGCGGAAGCGGGCGGAATGTTCGTTCTCGGTGGCACAGGAATCGCCCTGCTAGTAGTGGGAGTGATCCTCGCTTTCTTGGCACTAATTGTACTGGGCGCGGCTATTGCTCACATGATCAAGAAGGGGAAATTTAGCAAAGCATTCGCGTTCGGAGAGATCTTGGGCGTGATTCGCGGAATTGGGTGGGGTAAATACCTAGCCTGGGTTATTCTTGTGGCCATCATAGCGGCCCTAGTCAGCGCCCTAACTACGGTAATCCCCTTGGTGGGGTGGCTAATCGGAGCAATCATCTCACCCGCCGTTGCAGTTTTCTTCTTTAGGTCGCTTGGAATACTCTACTCTGGTAAGGGTAGGTAACAGCAAACGATTCTTCATGAAGGTGCATTGGATTGAACCTTACCGAAAATCTGAGCAACAGTTTCGAATTCGCGAAGAGACTGCTGAGCGATGGTGGGAGGCTCATAATCCTCATAGTACTCGACATCATACCCATTGTCAACTGGATCGTGGTTGGGTATGCCGCTAGAGTGCTAAGGGAATCTCCAGGCATTGAAGTGCCGCCGAAACTCGAAAGGTACGGCGAAATGTTCGTCGACGGTGCGAAAGTCTTCTTCGCATCGCTGATCTACATGTTGATTCCGATAATCCTTATCGCGACGGGTGGAGCTTCGCTATTTGCTGGTTTGCTCTCGATGCAGGGTAGTGTAGTAGTCCCGAGCGTAATGCTTGGTGGGGCTGGTGCGGTCTTATTGTTAGTTGGTGTTCTGTCAGGAATCATTCTGTTGCTGCTGCTCGCTGTCGGTATGGCTCACATGTTGAAGACCGGGAAATTTGGGAAAGCCTTCGCTTTCGGCGAAATACTCAGCATTATTCGTAGTATCGGTTGGGGGAAGTACATCAGATGGATAGTGGTACTGGTCATTATTACCATAGTGTTGGGTGGGGTAGCTGGGTTGATACCTTACGTAGGCTGGGTAATTTCCGCCGTAATCTCACCCATCCTAAGTGTCTTCGTCTTCAGGTCGCTTGGGTTGCTCTATAATGACGGGGCTCCACAAGAGCTGCGAGTTCAACCAAGCGCCGTTAGTGGTTTAGTTTGCGCTTCGTGCGGAACTCCACTTCAACCACAACACAAATTCTGCCCAACCTGTGGTGCCGCTGCACCAGTTCCCACACCGCCGCCTCCCGCGGAGGTCAAGAGGTTCTGTATGAGTTGTGGGGCCGAGCTTCCAGCGTCCGCGAAGTTCTGTGGCGCATGCGGCGCGAAACAAACTTAGGCCTCATTTGCTCGGCAACGGTTCCGCCCTAAGGCTTGGTTGCGTTAGTCGAACACGGGTTCCACCCCGTGACTTATACGCCCCTCAATAGGTTTCATACTCAGCCCGGCGGGTAGGGCGCACAGTACATGCCTCTAGACTTCAGTTCCAATTCATTACTGAGACTCGACTCCATTGATCGGCGTACCTACCAAGAAGCCATAGCCAACACCGCGCTACGCATGAACACCCTGGTTTGCTTGCCGACGGGGCTCGGGAAGTCGATTGTCGCAGCTTACGTGGCTGCTGAAAGACTCAAGCGTTTTCCAAACAGAGGCGTTGTAATGCTGGCTCCAACAAAGCCTCTCGTATTACAACATTACCGGACCTTTCAGAAGCTCCTCAACATCGACGCGCAATCGATGGTCTGGCTCACAGGTGAAGTTGCGCCAGGCGAAAGAGTGAATGATTGGAAAAAACGTGTGATATTCTGTACTCCACAGGTCTTCATGAACGACCTTCTCACAGGGAAAATTCCACTCGACAATCTCTCCTTGATAATCTTCGACGAGGCACACAGAGGAGTCGGCGATTACCCATACGGATTCATCGCGGATCGATACGCGGCAACCAACGACAGCCTCATACTTGGACTAACTGCATCGCCAGGCTCTAGCGAAGCGGATGTTCGCGAAATTTGCAAGAACCTTCACCTGGAATGGGTCGAAGCACGGACAATCGAAAGTGAAGACGTTAGATCGTACGTTGGCGGAATAGAGGTGAAGTGGGTTACCGTTGATCTTCCGCGAATATTCTACGAAGTTAAGCGAGAACTGGAGGCCTTCTTGCGGGACAAATTGCGGTCAATTCGGGACCACGGTTATCTTGAAACGGCGGCTATGGACAGGATTCGCTTACGAGACGTCCTTGCTGCGAGGGAGAGGATACTGGGAGATGTTGCGAGGGGTAATAGGGACGCCAAAGCCTACCTGGGTCATGTCTATGCAGCGGTAAATGCAATTCGGGCAATTGAATTTCTTGAGACGCAAGGTTTTCCAGCGGTAAAGGAATATTTGGATGGGCTTCAGGAGAAATCCAAGAAGCGGTCATCCCCGGGGCTGAAGATGATTCTCGACGACTCCAGAATAAAGCGAGTAGCTACAATCGTTAACGATGTGGTGGCGAAAGAAGCCGACCACCCAAAAGTGACCGAGCTAATCAAAGCAATACGCGCGGCCCTCGACAGAGGAGCACGCCGCATCATGGTTTTCACTAATTACCGAACGACAGCTTCAAGGCTTGTTGAACTTCTAAACAAAGTTGAAGGCGTATCCGCGGTACGCCTTGTCGGGCAAGCATCGCGCACAAGGGATCGCGGCCTAACTCAGAAGGAACAAGGTGCGATACTCGACGATTTCAGGTCTGGCGCATTCAATGTTCTTGTTGCAACCCAAATTGGCGAGGAGGGCCTCGACATAGTGGAGTGCGATGAGGTCGTCTTCTATGACACTGTCCCAAGCGCAATACGCTACATCCAGCGCCGGGGAAGAACCGGACGAAAAGGTCCCGGTGAAGCAATAATTCTGATAGCGAAAGGCACTCGCGATGAAGCCTATTATTGGATATCGCAGCGGAGAGAACGCCAGATGGCCTCTGCGATAAGGCAGTTCATCAGTACCCAAAAGGAGTACGCCCCGGACCAAGTAAGAATGGAGAAATACATCTCAACAAATGAGAAGGAAAGGAAATTGGAAGAAATAACAATCGTGGCCGACTCTAGGGAGCTCGGCGCCCTAGTGACAAGAGAATTGGCAAAACTAGGTGCGCTCATAAAATCCCAGACGTTAGATGTAGGTGACTTTGTTCTCTCGGACCGCGTTGTGGTAGAACGGAAAGATGTGGAAGACTTTGCGTCATCAATAATTGACGGGAGACTGTTCCAGCAGGCAGCAAAACTCAAGGAATCCTACGCGAAACCAGTCATCGTTGTGGAAGGCGCGACTCTAGCGGGGTCAGGTCGTGTGCGGCCTGAAGCAATGATGGGGGCCTACGCTAGCCTCCTGGTAGACTATGGAATTCCCATTGTTTGGGCTCAGAAGCCTTCTGAGGCGGCTCAACTAATGTTCGCGATAGCTAGGCGCGAGCAGATTCAGGATAAACGTACCCCACGGATAATGACGGCGGCTAAGCCGTCAACTATCGAAGAGCAACAGGAATTCATCGTAGCGAGCTTGCCAAACATCGACCGTAGCCGGGCGGAGAAACTGCTCAGTTCGTTTCAGACCGTCGAGCGCGTATTCCAAGCTTCGCAAGAGGAGCTAATGTCAGTAACGGGAATTGGGGAGAAAATCTCAGAAGAGATTAGGCGAGTGCTCACCTCAAAGTACAAACCACGATCTGGAGCCTAGAGCGATCTGCTAACTTCGTCGATTAGACCAGTGTGAAGAAGCTTAAGTATGCCGTATGTCATGTTGTGTCGCGTGATACCCTACATTGGTCAGCTATCCTGAAGTTCTCCTACTTGGCGCGTTTGCTGGCCTGACAATTTTTCTGGGATTGCCACTCGCCGCGATCGGGGGCATGAGCCAGAAGAAAAAGGGGTTCCTGAACGCTGTGGCGACCGGTATTCTGATATTTCTCACAGTGGACGTCTTAAGTCACGCTTGGCAGTCCGCGGAAGAGGTAACCACAAGCGCTTTCGCCGGCTCGGCTCACACTGCGGATGCGGCGCTATCACTTATCGCTATGTTCGGCGGATTGGCAGTCGGGCTGCTAGGACTCACGTTCTACGGAACCCGTTACATGAAGCAAAGCTTTGTCCAATCCCCGTTGAACGGTGCCACATCACGAAACGGAGCCCATGCCCTAGAAAAGCAGGAATTACAACTGGTCCAACAGGTTGACAGTTACCGACTATCAATGATGATTGCCATAGGTATCGGGGCCCACAATTTCAGCGAAGGACTAGCAATCGGCGAATCATACACGCAAGGAGCAATAGGACTTGCACTTGTTCTGGTAGTAGGGTTCGCCGCGCATAATGCAACGGAGGGGTTCGGCATTGCAGCTCCCCTAGCGGGCCTAACAAAGAGGCCGAGTCTTCGTTTTCTCGCGCTCGCTGGTTTGGTTGGGGGAGGCCCAACATTCATCGGAACCGCGCTCGGTAGCCTCTGGTCCTCAGCGGTCGCATACATCTTCTTCCTAAGCGTTGCTGGAGGTGCACTAGTCTACGTTACGATGCTGATGTACAACGCTGGTAGAAGACAAGCAGCGAACGATATTTTGATGACGGGTTTCTTCTTTGGCATATTCGCCGGTTTCATCACAGACCTTTTGGTCACGCTTGCTGGAGTCTAATAGATGACTTGAAGAACAACGTTGCACATTCTGCTTCAACATGAAACCGGTCCTCGAAATTCTCGGGCAGTACAAAGCGGACGTCGAAACTGAATTGGAGCGGCACCTGCCGCGAAACGGAGAGCCGCAGGAATTCTACGCTTCGGTTTGGGATCTGCTTGACAGAGGCGGGAAACGTATCCGACCAGCGTTGACTTTCTTAGGCTGTGAATGCGTCGGGGGAAAGATGGAGGAGGCAATTGGCGCTGCCGCAGCGGTCGAACTTCTTCACAACATGACCCTAGTCCACGACGACATCGAAGACCAAAGCGAACTGCGACGCGGAAAACCTTGCATACACAGGATATACGGTGTCCCAACCGCCATTAACGCGGGGGACGCAATGCTCATCAAGGTATTCGAAATCGCTGACGCGAGCAGAATTCCGGCAGAGCGTTGTCAGCGGCTTGTCGCGAAAATTGCGGAGCGCGCCTACGGAATAACTTGGGGGCAAGCGTTGGAATTCAGCATGTGGCGCCGTAAGCAGTTCACAGAAGAAGAGGTAATCAAGCTTCTCAGATTCAAAACAGGCGGTCTCACGGCGTTATCCACCGAAGCCGGTGCAATTGTCGGAGGAGGCTCACCGGAACAAATCGAGACTCTCGGTAAGTTTGGTGAAACGGTAGGAATTGCATTTCAGATTGTGGACGACATACTGAACGTGGCAGGTGACGTTAAAGAGTACGGAAAGGAGATTGGCGGTGATATTCGCGAGGGCAAAAAGACGGTCATGACTGCCCATTTACTAATCGCAGCGAGCCCAAAGGACAAGAAGACTTTCATGCGTCTCCTTGGGAAGAAGAACATCACTAAGAGCGAAATACGAAGAGTAATCGGTCTCTACGAGAAGTACGATTCAATCAAGTACGCCAAATCCCAAGCTGAAACGTACTTGGCAAACGCCTTAACTGCTCTCAATACGCTTTCAATGTCAGAAGCCAGGAGCAACTTGGCCTCAATCGCTGAGTTCCTCGTCTCCAGATCCTTCTGAAGGCCTGCAAATGAAACCCAGGTTCGGATACACAGGCATCCGTGTCCGTGATCTCGACGGAGCAATTGCGTTTTTCACGAAATATCTTGGAATGACGTTACGGTCCCGCGTTAAGGCCAATTGGACAAAGGGCGAATTCGCCAACTTAGTCAGTAAGGGTGAGGAACATTGGCTGGAACTGAACTGGTACACTGATGACAGCCCAATTGCGGGCCCATTTCGAGAAGGAGATGAGTTGGATCATCTTGGATTTGAAGTCGACGATTTTCAGGGTTTGCTAAAGAAGCTGAAGGATGCCGGGTATCCAACGAAAATCGGCCCTATGAAATATGGAGCCTGGGACGTAGCCTTCGTACAAGGCTTCGAAAACATCTGGCTAGACGTCTACAGAATACGCAAAAAGGAGAAGAAACGCAAGTAGGCTATTGCAAGCAGAGAGATTGCAAGTGACTCGAGGACGCCTCATCGCATTCGAAGGCATAGATCAGTCAGGAAAGAGAACCCAAGCGATTCTCTTAGCCAGACGGCTAGTGAGGAATGGGTACCCTGCATCTGTCTGGGATTTCCCTGACTATCGAACGCCGGTAGGTAGGCAATTGAGGGCCTACCTGGCTGGAAGAAACCAGCTGGACTACCACGCTGTACATCTTCTCTACGCGGCAAACAAATGGGAAAGGGCGCACGAACTCAACCGCTTACTTGGTCAGGGGCACAACATGATTGTGAATCGATACAGTCCCTCGAACTTAGCTTACGGCGTGGCACACGGTTTGCCGATAGCTTGGCTTAAATCATTAGAGAATGGCTTACCAAAGCCAGATTTGGTGCTCGTTCTTCGTATCGCGCCGCGAACATCATTTAGAAGGAAACTTGAGAAGAGAGATATTCATGAGGGCGACCGTCAGTATCTTAGAGAGGTTGGAAACGCATACTCGCGCCTCGCAAGAAGGTATGGCTGGAAGATTATAGACGGTGAGAAGGACCCTAGAACTGTGCATTTGGAAGTCTGGAAACTGGTTGCTCGCTTGATGAGAATCAAATCAGTACAACGGTAGACCAATGTTTCTGCATGAGGTAACAGGCGATGTCAGGAAAAAACGCAATTGTTCTTTCGGTCCTATTGATTACGATATTGATCCTGACCGTGTCCGTTGTTGGTGCGGTACCAAGGTCACCCGTACTTGGTGGGTTGGCCCCAGTTCTTGTCCTATCCATCATGACGTGGTACCTAGTCGTGCTAATTGTGGACAGGGATCAAATAATCGCCGCCCTGGCTGCAATGTTCAAGCTACAGCGCGAACCGAAGTCTCGTGAAACGAACTTCTGGCTGACTGTTGCTGTCTACGCGGCCCTATTCGGTCTGGGAATCATCGCAATATGGACCGGCCTTCCGCAGCGAATCTTGACCAGATTGCAAGGAATGGCCGTGATAGGCATTTACGGATCAGGAAACACTTCAGGGCCTCGTCCCCAGTTAGGTCCCATCGCCGGGCTGCTTCCGACGACTATCCTCTATTACGGGATACTCATTACAGTCGCGATAGTAGCGGTGACTTTCACCTTAATCTTGGGCGGAATACGCTTGGCCTATCGAGCGAGAGGAATGAGTTTCATTGATTCACAGGTTAAAGTCAAGGAGCAAGCCGCCGAACTCGTCCAAGAAACCATTACGAGTTTGAAATCAACGATGAAATATCATGAAATCATCCTTCAATGCTACAAGAGAATGTGCGAGGTCCTCTCCAACGCAGGCTTAGAAGCAGCCTCGGAAGAAACGGCCAGGGAATTTGCTGAGAACATTTCTTTAAAGCTGCAAATTGGAAAGGAAGCCGTCACTGGCTTAACGTTCCTCTTTGAGGAGGCAAGATACAGTAACCACGAAATTTCAGAAGAGAAGCGAATCACGGCACTAGGTCATTTACAATTTCTGCAGCAAGCTCTTTCAGCGAATGTTGGCGGCAACAAATGAACAGACAAGCCAACCATATCTTAGAGCTAGGACTGTTCTTCGCAGGCGCTGTTATTGTTCTCGATGTGTTTCTTTCTCAAATACAATTGCTCGACTGGTTTGCGCTGGGCTTGATCTTCTTCTTGGCGTCCGCAATAATACTTGGCTCGGTTGCCCGTACAGTTCCCACGCAGAAGGGAAAGTCAATAACACTCCAACATAGGGAGGACGAGTTTCAGCAACTTGCGGATACTGTTAATGCTGCGGTGTACGGGCACGATAGAACGTCGTTGCGAATTCTGTCGGAGTACGTCAAATCACTCGCGTTGGGAGCCGTTGCGGCAGGAGCGATGCTGTCGAAGAAAGAGATACTGGAACTCGCTGAGAATGACAAGCAAACCCTTGAAGATGTTGTAAAAGACGAGGAGATGATTAGGCTCCTGACTGGTCATCAGCCGAGAGACGAACCTTTAAGCGAACACGAATTTGAGAAAACACTCTCCAAAATTGAGAGCTGGCCGCGTTGAATGTCACCTCAGTGTCGGAAACCTGCAAGCAAATTCACCGCGAACTCGGAAAGGTTATCGTAGGCAAAGACCTAGTTCTCCGGAAAATCCTATTGGGAATGCTTACCAATTCGCACATCCTTATCGAGGACTTCCCGGGCCTCGCGAAGACCTTGATAGCGAAAAGTCTCGCTGCCACCACACGGTGCAGTTTTACCCGGGTGCAATTCACCCCCGACCTTCTGCCTGCTGACATAACCGGAACGTATGTTTACAATCAGAAAACTGGAGACTTCGAACTTAGGAAGGGGCCTATCTTCACTAACATTCTCTTAGCCGACGAGATCAACCGAAGCCCACCCAAGACACAAGCGGCGCTATTGGAGGCCATGCAAGAGCGCCAGGTTACCTTGGACGGCAAGTCCGAAAGAATAGCGAGCCCATTCATGGTTGTAGCAACTGAGAATCCAATCGAGTTTGAAGGGGTTTACCAGTTGCCTGAGGCGCAGCTAGATCGTTTCATCATGAGACTTGGGGTTGGTTACCCGGAAAGGGGCGAGGAATTACAGATACTGAAAGAAAGGATGATGCGTAAACAAGATGAGTTTGTGATTGAATCCGTAGCAAGTCCAGAGACTATCCTCGAGATGCAAACTGCGGTGGAAGATGTGCATGTTGACGAGGATGTCCTATCATACATGGTCGACATTGCTCGCGAAACAAGGCTCCATCCACAAGTTGAGGTTGGTGTTAGCCCCCGGGGCACTCTGGCTCTTCTCAAGCTTTCAAGAGCGAATGCCGCGTTTGATGGCAGAGACTATGTAATTCCAGACGACGCCAAGAATATCGCTGTCGAGGCTCTTAGCCATAGGATAATTCCGAAAGCCGAATCATGGGTTCGCGGTTTCGATTCGGCCGGGATTATCGTCGAAGTGTTGCGTAAGGTTCCGGTCCCAAGGGTAGAGTGATGGCGCTCACCAAAAAAGCCGTAGTTTACTTAGGATTGGCATATCTATTCATAGGCTTCGCACTGGTCTTCAGGCAACCAACGCTTACAATCTTCGTAATTCCAATCGCGCTGACCTTCTTCTACTCATCACTTCTTTCACACATTCAAATCCCGAACCTCACAATAACGAGGAAGCTTAACCCCTTACGCTCCTTCGGTGGAGAAACCATCAAGGTAACCCTTGAGATTCTAAACAACCTTAACGTCGAACTCAACGAGCTCCATCTCGAAGATCAAGTTCCTAACTCGTTACACCTTGAAAGCGGAAGCAACACCTTTAGTCTATCACTGAAACCGCACGAACGAACCGAACACTTCTACGAGATTTCTGCCCCCAGAAGGGGCCAGTATGCTTTGGGCCCATTGAAAGCTACAAGCATGGACACGATGCGCTTTCGTCAATTCTCACTAAGAATCCCTGGACAGGATAGAGTCATGATTCTTCCTCAGGTTGAGGACTTGGGCCAGGTCGATGTAACCGCGAGGAGAGTTGGGCCGTGGCCGGGAACAGTTCCCTCACGGAGCGTAGGACCAGGCACGGAATTTTTCGAACTAAGGCTCTACTCGCCAGGCGACGAATTGCGCCGAATCAACTGGAAAGCCTCCGCCAGACAGGCGCGGTTAGTAACAAACGAGTTCGAGACGGAACGTGTAACTGATGTGTTAGTTGCTCTAGATTGCTCTGAATCGGTTCTATCAAGTGTGTTCTCATTCGACGCTGAAGAACTCGAGGTTAACTTAGCCGCCTCGCTGTGTTCTCAGCTGCTTCTCCAAGGCAACCGTGTCGGCCTGTTGGTTTACGGAGCGGAAAGAACATGGGTATCACCCGCCTTCGGAAAACACCAGTTGCTGAGGATTCTGAGCGGCCTCACAATAACCAAAGCGGGCCGTGCGATCATCCCAATCGATTTCGCGGTCGAAACAATCGTCAACGCAGTTTTACCTGCAAGGTCTGTCATTGCGTTCATTTCGCCGTTGATGGGCGACGCGATTGTTGAGGTTGTTAGAAGTGTGGCTGCTGCCGGCTATAATGTAATTTGCGTGACGCCATCAATAGAAGCGTCAACACGCGATGAGCCTCGATCCAATGTTCTCGCTAGGAAGATCCTTGAAACCGAACGAAGAATCAACTTGAGGCAAATCGCCTCAATTGCGAAATGTGTTGAGGTTTCACCGCATACCTCGATAAGGGTCTTATCAAGGAGGAGGTTTGCACGGAAATTCGCATAGGCTCCCCACTTCATTCTTTGAGGATTCTTCAAGCGTTCTCAGTGGGCTGGCAGGCCATTACCTTCGCCTTCATCACTCTGTTCCTTCCGGAACCGTTACTGCCAGTGGGGATAATTCTGTCCCTGACCGGTATATCCATCGCGATTGCTAGCACCTTGAGGGGGCGGTCGGCGTGGACAAAGTTTTCCATACTTGAAATGTGGGTCGTCTTCTTTGCTCTCCTTGTTTCACAGGCACTAACGAATACGATTGGGCAATACCTTCCAATCACATTATTGCAAAGCGTTATGATTTTCTTCGCTCTCGAGGTGTCCTCCGTCTGCTCCGAGTTTCGCCTACAGCTTTCAAGGGTAATGAGTGTAGGAGACAATTTACCCGGGATGGAGGGTCGTCTGTACAGCTCCGCTCAAACCGCGTTCAAGACAATTTCCCGCGCGGGCTTGCTTTTTGCAAGCTGTTACGTCCTATCCCTCGCAATTCTTTACGTGAGTACATTCGCGCCGTTAGCGTCGCCGTTGATTACCGACGTATCCCTCTACATTGTCGTTGTTTCAGTTTCGCTCGCTCTTCTCCTAGTCTCACGAGAAGATTAACGGTAACCTTATTCGAACTTCACTAGAGCAAGGTGTGAAAGAACATGGCACCTGAAACAATTGATTTCCGTAAAATGAGTCTAACCGACTTTTCCCGTTACAGAAAGCTTAGCCTTGAAAGTTATTCTCAGGACATAGCGAGGAACTTCAAGAGGCCTATCGGCGAAATACGGATCGAAGCAAGGAGGCAAGTCAAACAAATACTGAAAAACGGGCTGTCCACCCGAGGCCACTTTCTCTATAATGTCCTCGATAGGGAAACGGGTGAGACAGTCGGACTCATCTGGTTCAAAGTGGACAAGGCTAAGAACAACGCATTCTTGTACGATATCTTGATTCACGAAGCTTATCGAGGTAAGGGGTATGGTAAGAACACCTTGGAGCTGCTAGAAGCAAAACTTAGGCAGATGGGCGTAACGCAACTTGGCCTCCATGTTTTCGGCCATAATCAAGTCGCTATCAACTTATACAAAACGCAGGGCTTCTACACAGCTAGTTTTAACATGCAGAAAGACCTCTGATATGCTTTGTCGCGGTGGACGATCAGAACTTCCTGACAACCTCTTTGCCGAATAGCTCCAACGCTTCAGATTCTTCCTTCGGGTCCATGTTCACTATGAGGTATTCAACTCCAGCATCTCTCAGTTCTTCTACTTGGTGGCGAAGCTCCTCAGGGGTTCCATAGGTGGCAAATTCCTTTAGACGTTCCTCAGGAATGCCTCTTAGGGCGTCGGTAAGTTTTGCTTTCAGTCTATCCTTATCTTTGTCGATGATCACGTGCCCTAGCTTTGTTTTAAGAATAGAGTCATAATCTCGTCCCACGGTTTGGCAGTGCTGCCTCAAGATTTTCAATTTGCGTCTAACGGTGTCAGCTGAACCAAACACGTTACATGCGTCTGCGTATTTCGCAGCGATTTTCAATGTCATGCGTTCGCCCCCGCCTCCAATCATTATTGGCGGGCGTGGCTTCTGGATTGGTTTTGGGTTGCAGTATGCGTCTTTGATCCTGTAGAATTTTCCCTCGAAAGTGGCTCGGTCTTCCGTCCACATTTTGCGAATAATCTGCACAGTCTCTTCGAGGCGCCGCATGCGTTCTTCTGTTGCGGGGAACGGGATTCCGTAGGCAGCAGCTTCCTCTTCGTTCCAAGCAGCACCAATACCCATGAACAATCGACCCTTGCTCAATACGTCCAACGTCGCGCCTATCTTTGCTAGGACGGCGGGGTGCCGGTACACGATTCCAGTAACTAGCGTACCGATTTTGATTCTTGAAGTGAACCCCGCAACAACCCCTTGGGTTGTCCAACCCTCAAGCATGGGTTCTCCTGGTTGTCCAACGTACTGTATCTGATGGAAATGGTCCATTACCCAAAACGAATCAAAGCCGAGATTCTCGGCCTGAGTCACGAGCTTCTTCAACCCATCAACAAGTTGAGGACCCTGGCCGTCATAGGTATAGTTAGGATGCTGAAGTCCAAACTTCATACGAGCGCCCACGGCACACGCCTCTCAATCGGTATTATTATCGTTTTTCGCAAATGTCAGCTAGCATGTCCAATAATTCGTGTTGATCAAAATGGCCGTTCGTAAATATCCGCCCACGCCTCGTGCCACTGGATGCCCCATCATGGTAGAATTGGGCGTCCTTGTATGTCCCCAAAACTTGCCTGTCGGCCGACGTCTACGTGCAAAGGCTATCATACCCCGAGTGTTTCTTACCATCTAAGGCGTCTAACGGCAAGGGTTATCCTCCTAGGCTAATGAACTCAATATTGTTTGAATCTTGGCTTCGAAATCATATGGAACAGGTAGGGAGCAAATGAACCCAAATCGGAACCCCTCTGCTTACTGGGGGTTCATCAAGGACCCCATCTACGGATACATTCGCCTAACCGAGGTTGAGCGGAATGTCATTGACACTCTAGCTGTGCAAAGGCTACGCAGAATCAGGCAACTCGCCGGAGCCGAGTTCGTCTACCCCGCCGCGAACCATACGCGATTCGAGCATGTCTTGGGGGCGATGTACCTTGCTGGCGTGGTCGCCGAGAACCTTCCGGCTTCACTTTCAACCGAGGAAAAACAGAAAGTGCGTTTAGCGGGTTTGCTGCACGACGTCGGGCACGCACCCTTCTCGCACTTATTCGAACCTTTTCTGCTGAAATATCTAGGGCGGAATCATGAAGACATGTCAACCTGGATCATCGCCAACTCCAGTCTGACTAGCGTAATTGAGGCGCAAGGGTTTGATGCGAAGGAGCTGAGCGAGCTCGCCGTCGGCAAATTCTCGAAACCCGGCAAGCGGTTCCTTGGTCAAATAATCAGCAGTTCCTTCGACGTTGACAAGATGGATTTTGTTGTCCGAGATTCTTACCATACGGGTGCAGGCTATGGGTCAGTCGATGTTTTTCGGCTGATATACACCATGGACATATTGGGTGATAACTTGGCGGTTGACATAACCGCGCTACCCGCACTCGAGAGCCTCATCCTTGCCCGGCTCGAGTCCTTCAGGGCAATATACTTCCACCGCGCCTGTAGAGGCGTCCAAATGATGATTCTGAAAGCCTTGGACGCGGCCAAGGAGGATCTTCAAATCCTCAAGGTGAAGACGCCCGACGAATACTTGGAATGGGACGACTACACGGTCTGGGCGAAACTGCTAGCGAACCCTCAATCCCGCCCAATCATAAGAGAACTATCGGAAAGGAAGCTTCTGAAATGCGCTTACGAGAGAACTTTCTTCGCTAAAGATGAACTTGTCTCAAGCGTGTTCACGAACGAGAACGTACGCCTTAAACTTGAAGAGGATATCGCGGCCAGAGCGAAGGTCCCACTGTCCGATGTCGGCATTGACGTCCCATCGCTTCCATCCGTACCCTACCATTACGCGATGGATATCGGACCAATCGACATACCGATCTTCTCGAAGAACCGTTCAGGTGAGAAGGTCCCTCAGAAAATCACTGAATTGTCTAAGGTAGTGGACGAGCTGAGCGTTTTCATGAACATAATTCGCGTGTACACTAGGGAACGGTACAGAGAGCA
>JBAVCK010000016.1:0-4846 GCA_049586635.1 Bathyarchaeia archaeon | reverse complement strand
CTTATCAAGCATTTTGACCGTGACTATGGAGAGTTCAAACCCGAAACGGTACCCTATCAGGACGTGCGCTTTGAATTGACTAACCCAAAAACGGCCATCGCACAAGTCATGAAGCTCAAAGATCTGATCGCCTATCAAAGCGGAGCAGTCGTGAGCAAGACCCTAGTGAATGAAGAAGAAGGTACTGTAACAGCCTTTGCATTTGATGAAGGCCAGGGATTGAGTGAGCATACAGCACCCTACGCCGCATTGGTCATTGTCATAGAGGGTCAGGTAGACGTCAAGATTTCCGGTGAAAGTTTCCACTTGAACGAAGGCGAGATGATCATAATGCCTCCCAACAAACCACATGCACTCAAAGCGATCACCCAATTCAAGATGATTCTAATTATGGTAAAATCGAGGTAACCGAAGACTTTGTCCTCGAGAATCGTCGCTCGCCCACTCGAACTTGAGGAACTCATTGCGCTCCTCTCCCAAGAGCATCAGGAACAGAGAAAACGCCTGTCAGAGCTTGTTGACGTTTTGGAGAAGAAAGACTATGCGAGAGGAGCCGAGCTGGCAAGAGAATTTGATAACTCAAGCATTCAACACATTGTTGACGAAGAGAATGTATTGCTGAAACTTTTCATCGATACGTATGGGCGAAAAGGGGCAGATGATGCCATCAAGGTGTTCCAAGAGCATCGAACGATGCATAAACTGGCTGATACAATCTCGGAGAAAGCTATGAACTCGCCTGAAGAACTTGGATCAAAGCCATCCGAATTCGACAAACTGGTTCGTTCGCATTTTGATGCTGAGGATAAACGCATCTTTCCCTGGGCTTTGCAGACGCAGCAAGGGATACGGAAGAACGATTCAAAGCCGTCAGTGTGAGTGGTGAGACCGCCTCTAGAATATACTGGCCGTTCCTATTTCGTCTTATGAGAGTGACCGGTTTTCGTGGCTTCATACGCTGTTTTGTCGCAATTTACGCAGTACATTCGTCCCTGGACGTATCGGACTGGCTGTCCACATTTTGGGCAAGTCTGCGTTGACATGTGACAGACTAACTTGCCGGATTCAGTTAACGCTTTTGATTATCATGCTCCCCCAAACATGTGAGGGGTCACCCCTTATAGTTGACTCGCCAAGATTGATGGTCGTGTGAGATGAAAATGACGGCAATAGAGCTAACCGACAAGGAGTTGAGGTTGGCCAAGGCGAACGTCGCTTACGCCCTTGAGAATTGTCCAGTTGAAGGAGGAATAATGACCGAGGCAGGACACTTCTCGACCAAGATATCGTTCGAGACATTACTCAAGAAACTTCAGGCTGTTGCAGTTCAGCCCGTTAATAGGTTGGACGTGAACAATGAAGAACTTGAATTCCTCATAGCCGCTTCAACCTATGCTCTTGAGTATTGTCCAGTTGAGGGCGGCATGATGACTGAGGACAACCAATTTTCAACCAAGAACGATTTCGGTGCACTGCGGCAAAAGCTCAAGACGTTCACAACAGCGCCGACGCAGCCACGGTGAATTCGTGCGTTGTCCGCTATCCAGGTGTTGGAGGAAGAGCACAAAGTAATCCTGCGAATGGTGAACGTACTCACCGCTATGCATAAATGTCTTGAAAGTGGCGGAGATATTGATGCTGCGACACTGGCGGAGGTTGTAGATTTCTTTCGAGCTTTTGCCGACAAAGGTCATCACGCAAAAGAAGAAGACGTTCTTTTCCCGACCCTGGAAAGGAATGGAGTCCGTCCGCAAGGATGCCCAATAGGCACACTCACAAGCGAACATAAACAGGGGAGAGCGCTTATGACCGCTCTGAATGATGCGATCGAGAAGTACGCCAGCGGCGATTCAGCCGCAAAGGTCACGATCTCCGCGACAATCAAAGGCGCTATAGATTTGTACCCGGATCACATTTGGAGAGAAGAATACCTTCTCTTCCCCATGACCGAGAAAGTTCTACCCAAACCAGAGCTAGAAGGCGTCACAAGAAATTTCAACGAAGTCGAGACAAGATTCGGTCCAGATTTCCATGATAAATATGAGCGGATCGTGGAGAAACTTGAGAAATCATTCAACACCAACAGAAAAGGAGGTGTCTGAGGATGCCTAGGAGAGAAACCCGTCGAAAGACCAACGTGAAATCCAAGGTGTATTGCGTCTCCTGCAAGAAGCCCATACAAGGAAAACCCAGCGTAATGAGATTACAGATTACTCATAAGAATGCTAGAATGATTGAATGCTCAAAGAAGGTTGGATTCACGTCACCCAACTGGGATTTGGGAGAAGCAATGCAAGGCACCATGCATAGGCAATGCTTCAACCAAGCCATGCTGATCTGGGAGATTGCCTTCCACACGCGACCACTGAGCCCCCGTCGACCAGAATGATGTAGCAAAACGGACTTGGACATTATGGAGCCGAAAGAGACATTCCAGGTAAGATCAGAAACCGCAGAGAAAGATAGCCTGTTTTACTTGAAGCTGAGATGGGTATCATCGAAAGATGATTCCGATAGGAAGCAGTTTGGGGATAGGATAAGAACCCTACTCAACGTGCCTATGTCTCCGCGGCTTGTTCGATGTACTACCTGTGCTAGAGAAAACTACTATGTTTGCGATTATTGCGACCAATGCCCGCAATGTTGTAACTGCAGCGCTGACACGAACCCGGATTGGACGCTTGCTGGCGACTAACCAGCAAATCCTCCAACATCGGCAAGCCGCACCCTACCTCAACTCCGCTGTGCAAAATTGCTATGGTCTGCCATCGTAAGCGTTAAGATGGTAAGCATGCGATCCAATGTAGCCAAACTTCTCGTTGAATGTTAGATTCTGCCGCTTTTGTGAACACTTGATAGGTTGGGTTTGCTACAGTGCCTCCGGAGTATCCGGACTCTACCTTGACTATGCCCTTCAATTCTGTGAAAACTGCTTCCGTGCACCAAAAACAGCCGCCCCCAAGAGTAGCAACTTCAAGACTCATGCTCCCCTTTTGGGGCAATCTTGGCCTATAAACAAATCATCGGTCAAGCGAAGGACATCCTAAATAATTCTGAGATGGCATGAAATCAGTTTCGGGTGCAGATGGACTTGTATCGGTGGAAACATTTCGAAGTTTCTAACCCTACTCTGGCGGCCTTCGGAGCTGAGCGGCTGCAGGACGAAGTTGCCTATCTGGCAAGTGTTGGTGAAGATGGACGGCCACGAGTGCATCCAGTTGGACCCATCATTGGAGAGGGATTTTTGTTTGTATACATGGAGCCATCGTCACCCAAAGCGCACGACCTCAAGCAAAATGGATTATACGCGTTACATTCGTCCGTCAGTGATGTAAATGGAAGTAACGGTGAATTCATGATACG
The DNA here is from genome assembly GCA_049586635.1 of Bathyarchaeia archaeon. Lineage (GTDB taxonomy): Archaea > Thermoproteota > Bathyarchaeia > 40CM-2-53-6 > 40CM-2-53-6 > FEN-987. The sequence continues at coordinate 1,483 of JBAVCK010000016.1, read as the reverse complement.
CGGACAAGCGACACTGATTGACGATCCTGAAATTCGCGCCATAGCCTCGAACCTAAGAAAACCTAAAACAAGCTACATTCTGTTCGACGTAGGCGTTGACGAAGCAATCGCCACGATCTACGTGAACAACAAGCCATCAAGAAGGAGATGGAAAAGAAATGACCAACCGTCCATCGTCTAGGCCTTCGTAAGTGTGGGTTGTAGATTGGTTTGCTCTCGGTGAAGAATGTGTGACATTAGAGGCTTGAAGCGTCGTTAGCGCCTCAGCGTAACTTGTAATGTCACTCGTCCTATACAGAGTCTAGCTGCTTCTGCAGCATTAATTGACGTCAAGCACCGTTTGGAGTGATTTCTCTACTGTTACTCGAATTTCTGTTTCAGCCGGAACCGCTGGCTCGATGGTCTGTTTCTCAACCTTTACAGAATTCCGCTTTCCGCAGAACGCACAGCTGATTTCGCCCAGCCAGACTTTCCTCCCTTTCTTCTCATTTTCTGACACAACCATCACCTCTCCAGATAATTGCGGGAATTCTCTAATCCATTTCTGCCCTTCACCTTACGCGAGCGATGATAACAATAATGAATGGCAATAATGAAAAGTCCCTTATCCTGCGCATGTAATTTTGACAGAAAGCCACAACTACAACCAAATCGAGTTTGGAATGCTGCAAGACTGACTATTCTCGGCGTTCAAGGTTCCAGCTCATCTGGAAATAACAAAAGTAACCCCGCTCCTGCATCCTGGACTGATTTTCTATACAAGCGTTATTTCGTCTCGTAATCACTAACCTTACGCGTATGGAAATGCAGAAACTGTCGGGATCTCAAAAAAGGAGATTGATTGAGGAAACGCGGGCGCGTTTAGCATATATCATCGTTCGCAAACGTGAATAGCTCCTTGCTGTGTCGGCACACCATCCAACTCGCACAGGAGAAAACCACAATAACGGTTGTTGTACGGTTTTTGGTGGGATTGCTTCCCTGCCCAAGATTCCGTTAATCGAGGACTTGACTACGGGGTCAATTCCTGCGGGTCTGCTGGTTGTTGCGGGCGTCGTAATTTGAACCGTCGTCGTTCGTCGTTAGTAAAAGTGTATGTGAGCCTACTTTAGTCGTTTCGGGCCGTGTACACGAATGGACCGTGCCACGATTTAGGAAGCGGTTGAGAGGCCGGCGAGTGTTCTGGCTAGGTCTTTCTTTCTTTCCAGGTCAGCTAATTGTTTGAATCATTTGATCGTTTGTGGGCCAGTGCAGTGTTTTGCATTACTGAAAATTCTCACTGCGTTGATATTCACAACTATGAGTCAGCGACAGAAAGGATAATTCGTGCCACACACGCTCATATTATGGGGAGATTCTTGCAGCAGCGGATAATTCCAGACGTCGAAAATCTGGAAACGGCAATGAAGATAGTAAGAGATGTCGAGTTAGCATATCACCGGACGATAGAAGAGAACATCTCCTATTGGTGGGCAGTTGAGGA
>JBAVCK010000015.1:0-11831 GCA_049586635.1 Bathyarchaeia archaeon | reverse complement strand
AGAAAGGCAGGGCGGATCAATTTTCTGTGGTAGAAGCCGGAGGCCAAGGAGAAGTAGAATCCCAACTTGTCCATGACAGACAGCAGGTCGTGGTCGGCATTGGGAAAGCCGCTTTGCCGCGTGACGCACATTCCTTCCTTCACGTTAACCATGCAGGTCCGGACGTTTGGGACATTGTCGACGGTCATCATGCAGGCCGAACAACGCCCAATGGCGCAGAAGAAACCCCTTGGGCGGTGGTACTTCATGCTGCGGCTGAATATCCGCAATCCGTTTGCGTAGAGTGCAGCCGCAACTGTCTCGTTAGCGTAAGCCTCGATTGGTTTGTCTTCGAAATAGAATATGACTCTGCTTCCGCGGTCGAACGTAACCACAGGGTGCTGCGTTATCCTGTCGCCCTTCAAGTGGACATACCCTATTCTGGAATCGTCACCCGCTTACTGTCAGAAGATGTTCTCGAATATCCAAGTCATCATACTCGACATCGATGGCTTTGTTTGGGCAGGCGCCGATGCATTGCCAGCAAAGGTAGCAGTCTGGTACGTGGTACCGGATAGCTAAGTTGACTAGCCTGTCTGACGATAGGATGCGTTCATAGAAGCTTTCGAGCGCTATACTGTTCTTCACAGAAGTGTCTGTGGGCTTGCACCATCGCCCGTTGCTCGACAGTTCAAAGACCGAGCTAGGGCAACTGCTTATACACGCACCATTTCCGTCGCACCTGCTGTAGTTCAGAACCAGGTAAGGCATTCTCAAACGCGGAAGTTGAGGTTGAGATTTCTCTTAAGATTACGGCATATACCCTCTATATTCGAATAGAGAACATCCTGGGTTGGATGTGACCCAGCGCAGGGGTGAGTCCGGTCCGGCCCACCATACGATCTCGTGTTCAGGTTCGAATGTTCTGAAGTAATAGCTTGATTTGACTGTTCGCGAGCTTCGAAGCAACAACGAACACCGCAAACGCAAATGTGAAACTGAGAACGGCGAGTTGCGGTAGAATCGAATGGTATCGCATAACTGAGATTATGATCGGTGAAGCGGTCAGCATTGCCGAACTAATCCCTACCAGCATGCCTAGGAGTGATCCCCAAACACTGACGTACCTGCTGCGAACCATTTCGCGAAAGTCTGGAAATCGAGCCCCAAAACAAATTCCGATCGCTGACTCCTCAAATACAACTGCGATTCCGAGCGCAAGAAGAACCCAGAAGTAAGTCGCGAGAGGTTTCAGCAGTAGGCTGAACACGGCCAACAGGCCCACGACGAATAATAGGCCCAGGGCTGCGGCAAACAGCATTTTCGCACGCAGGAGGTTACTTGGTTTTATGGGCGCCGCGTACAGGTTCCACACTGCGTATCCCTCCTGGCCTATGCTGGTCATTGAGAGGAGGCCGACGAAAATTGCTACGGGAAACAAGTAGATGGGAACGGTCGCCAACAGTCCAGGGGTGTCAGCAATCGACTCGCTCCCCAGGGGGAAGAATGAAAGACCCAGGGAGACAGCTAGGACGAAGGGAATCGCTAAGAACCTGGCCATCTCCCTTCTCCTCGTCAGCGAACGCAGGTCTTTCCGGAGAATGGCTGATTCACCAAGCCCAACCCATGGTACCTGCAAGCGTATGCGGGGGGCATGGTAGGTCTGAGCAGAGAGTCTGATCGCAACGGGAACGGGCACCCAGAACCTTGCACGGAAGTTTGTTGCAACTTCAAACAAAGCTAGCGTGAAGAGGACGCTTAGGCTTGCGAATGCGAGAAATGTGTAGCCGCTCCCTTGGGAAGCGCCCAACACAGCAACGGAAGGCCACACTAAGGGAACAAACCACGCAAGCCTCACTGTTTGAATTACACTCTGCAGGAGGTACCCGATTATTTGTCCGCTGAAGAGCAATTGGACGAAGACCAATATTATTATGGTCAGAACGAGGCGGACGAACATACCGGACCGTCCGCTCTTCTTGTAGAAACTCGAGGAGATTCGATTTGTTAACGCGTCGAGAACTTCAACGACGCAAGATCCGATCGCTAGGGCGAGGGTCGCCATTAAGGCTGCCGCGAGCCACACTTGTCCCATCCCGAAAATTAATGCTGGCCCAAGTAGGAGGCCCAGAGATAGGCTGAGCATGAATGAGTAAATGTAGGATTCGGATAGTATGGAGCCTGCAACGTACTCCGTCGGTGAGATTGGAAGCCAGTTCACGACATCCGTACTTTGGGACTGAATTGGTTGGCTAATTTCATAGAGTACTCCGAAAAGGATAACCGCAGAAGCAATGCCGACCGGTACCCCGGCTAAGGCGCTCGCCTCCATGCCGGCTATGGCTTCGTGAAGGAGTGCGGGGCTCCTCAAAAGCAGTGAATAGCCCACGACGCCCAGACCAATCAGCAGGACCAAATCTACGATTATGATAGTGCGTGGTTCGCCAAAGATGCGGGCCAAAGTTCTGTTTCGTTGAGTTCCCCGGATTTGGGAGCGCGTCAGGACTAGAGCAAGCTTGTATACCGTCCTGATTTTCATCGGGTAAGTGCCTCTACAATTTCCCGAGTATCCGAGGTTCCGGTTAGCTTCAGGAAGACTTCTTCGAGTGTTGAGCCAGATGTTCCTCCTTTTGCCCTCAGTTCCGTTGAGGTTCCTTCTTCCAGAACCTTGCCGTCATACATGATTATGATTCGGTCGCAAATGGCATCGGCAATTTCAAGAACATGCGTACTGAAAATGGTCGGAATGCCGCCGTCCCTTAGTTTGTGGATTAGGTCTTTTGTTATGCGGGCGCTACGAGGGTCTAAGGCGTTAAGGGGTTCATCCAGTACTAGAATTTGGGGGCGGTGCAGGAGGCCCGCTATGATTGCTAGTTTCTGTTTCATACCCTGGGAGTAGCCATGAATCAACTCGTTTTCTCTACCCTCCAAGTCCAAGGCCTTCAAGAATTCCGTGATCCGTTCCTGCTTGACGCTAGCCTTGAGTCCGTGGACGTCCGCAACGAAGTCAAGGTACTCGTTCCCGGTGAGAAACTCATACAGCCGAGGGCTCTCAGGCACGAAACCCACCATTCTCTTGACTGTGATGGGGTCTTCTGCAACATTCACCCCCTGGACCAAAATGCTGCCAGAGTCCGGCTTCATGATTCCGACTATGATTTTCATCAACGTGGACTTGCCGGACCCGTTTGGTCCTAGCAATCCGAGAACTTGGCCGCTATCGACATCAAAGCTGACGCCTTTGACCGCCATTAGTCCGCCGAAACTCTTCGTCACACTGTTAACCTGAAGCGTTTTCATCGATGTCATCATTCCTTCATGCACGTGGGAGTATGTTCTCGTGAGACCGAAAGAGCTTAGAAAAACCTCGCGTTTCAGGGTTCCGAACGGGCTTTGAGCACAACCATGGCACAGAAGTCGGAAACCAAGCCAGCATGCAACATACCGTTATGCGGCAGGGAAGCTGACTGGGAGGTCGAAATGTTTGGCAAGGTCGAGTATTATTGTGAGAGGCACCGGCCGGGAGTTCCTGAGAAATTCATGACCCGTGTCAAAGCTAACTAGTTCGTTTCCTTCGCGTCAAAGCTTCTCGAGCAGTGTGTCTATCTCGTTGTCTGTGTTGTAAAAGTGCGGTGAAACCCGCAACGTGTTCACCCTAGGTGCCACCACCACGTGCGCTTGCTGAAGCTTCCTCGAAACCTGTGCCGCATCATCGACTTGGAATGTGACGATCCCGCTCCGGCGCCCTTTCTCCAGCGGGGACGTGATTCTCTTTCCTATCCTCCTCAAGCCATCGACAAGCCGCTCGTTTAGCCGTTCAACCAGAGGCTCGCGTTCCTCCGGGGCATACTTGAGAGTGAATTCTAGCGCGGCCTTTGCGCCAACGACGCTGATGACCGACCATGTTCCCCATTCAAACCGCGTGGCATCCTTCGCTGGCGCGACGCCAGCAAGGTCAAAGGGCCGTCCGAAGGTTTCCTGTTTGGAACGAACCCTAGCGACGACCGAGTCGGAGATTCCGTGCCATCCCACAATTCCGGGGTCAAGCCGATCTAAAGCTTCGCGGCTTACGTAGAGAAATGCGGTCCCATGTGGGCCCATCAACCACTTGTATGTCCCGCAGGCCAAGACATCCACGCCAAGCTTCCGGGCATCTACGGGAATAGCGCCGATGGCATGAAACGCGTCGACTAGCATTAGTGCACCGTGGGAGTGGGCAATCTGGGTGATGGCTCGCACATCCTCTCTGCAACCGTTTATCCATGAAACATAATCGAGCGAAACCGCTACAGTTTTGTCATCGATTGCTCTCTCGAATTCGGATATTGGAATTTGCCCGTTCTCTGCTTTTAGGACCCTTACTTCAGAAAGTAGGCCCTTTCGCTTCATGGCGTGCCAGATGTAGACATTTGTGGGAAAGTTCAGTTCGCTGACAACTATGTTCTGGCCTCGCTGTAAGGGGAGGGCGTTTCCGATCGCTGCTAAGCCGGATGAAACATTCGGAACGCTAGCGACCTCGTCCAAAGTGGCATTGATGAGGCTGGCGAACAGTTCGCGTGCGCTTACGATCTCCAGGAGCCAGGCTTCCCATTTCTCGCCGTAATCCCTCCATTCGGTCAGAAACGATTGCATTGCGGCGTACACGCTGACCGGTGGCGGGCCTGCTCCCGCGTTGTCGAGGTAGACGTTGTTTGTGAGAAGGGGGATTTGTTGCCTTACCTCTGGCACATTCAAACCTAAGGCCTCTCAACGGCCGTGCAAGAAACGAAGAGGTATTAGAGCTTACATTGCGGACCGGACAGTTCGTGTTCTAATTTGCGCCGCTAATCGGCTTTCTTCTTGGTATGGTTCTCTGAGGTGGACGCAGGCCTCGATGGTGCTGGATTCGACGAGTTGCGTTTTCGCCCGGCCGAGGAAAATGCGATGATTGCCGCAGCGACGAGAACCGCGATTACTCCTATGGCGATTGTTAGGTAGAGGACCGTGGAATCGGTGCGCCAAGACGCGATGGCGGTTTTGGGCTTATCCATTTGTACGGTTGTCGATTGGCTGTTGGATTGGATGTCGCCCTGCCAGCCGTTGAAGATGATGCTGACGCCGTATGATGTGCTGACGGGGGTCGAGACATAGATCTGGGCTGTGCTGCCAGCGTCATACCATCCGGCCCCGTATGGGGCGCCTTGGTCGGTTAGAACTTGGAGGTAATACTGTTGCTTGTATTGGGCGGACACGCTGTGGGGTGCATCCATTTTCACCGAGAAGGAGGATCCGGTCTGGGTGGTCCCGCCGTCAGCGCTCCAGCCTTGGAAGACGAGTCTGCTCGAGCTATCTCCGATCATCTGGCTTCCGCTCGTCAACGTGGCCGTGTCACCTGCATTGTACCATCCAGTGCCTTCAGGTACCGGCGCGTTCTGTTGCGCGTTTACGCTTAGATAATATTGCAATTGGTAAACTGCGGTAACTTTCCTCGCCCCATTCATGGTTATTGTGCCGCTGCTTCCGACGCCTGAATAGTCTCCACTCCAATGGGAGAAGACGTACCGAGTGTTCGAGGAGGATTGCACTATAGTTTGCGTCACTGAGAATGATGCGGAGGTTCCTTGGGAGAACGTTCCGCCGCCAGTTACAGTCGCAAGGTTCGCTGGATCAGTCGCGACGGTTAATTGATAATTCGAGGGCGCGTTATAGTAAGAGTAGCTGTAGTAATAGTACGGGTAACCGTAGTAGTAGCCGTAGTTGTTGTAATAGCAATCATAGGGGTATCCGTAGCCGTAGTAGTAAGAATACGGGTACCAGTAATAGTAGCTCGAATTGTAGTAACCGTAATCATTGCAGTAGTCTTGCGGCGTACTACTCGTAGGATTAGCTGCCACGTGACCAGCCTGCCCAGACAATATGAGTGCGACAGCGGCCAAAACAAGAACTGCAACCGCGAACTTAGGTAAGTAACCTTCTCGCATTCCAATCACTTAGCAAAACGGGTCGTCCCTATTTGGAGTTTACTGAGATTCAGGCTCATGTTCGAACTGTAGTACGCGTAGCGACGCCCTCAATTCCTTTTAAGTGGGCCTTAGCACCTGCTGGGAGTTGTGTTTTCCATGGTTGTGAAGGCATTTGTGTTGGTTCAGGCAGAGCTAGGTCGTTCACGGTCGGTGGCAAGAGCGATCGCGAAGGTTCGTGGTGTGAAAATGGTTCACGCGGTGACCGGCCTTTACGATGTCATCGCATACTTGGAAATGAAGGATATGACGACCCTGTCTGAACTGGTGATAAGAAAGGTCCAATCCGTGAAGGGCGTTGAGCGCACTCACACAGCGATAGTTGTGTAAATCACTCCGGCCCTTCTTGAATTTCTTTGTACTTACCGTTCTGGTTCCAGTCCGCCGAGGAATATTTCCAACTGTATAAACTTCTGAACAACCTTTCTTCGTCCCCACGTAGCCGATCTGCCTGAAGCTTGACACGTAGAATCTTTTGTGCAGATTTGATGAGCTGGGACTTGACGTCGTTGACCCTCACGGAGTGGCCTGAGGCGTTCTGAAGATTGGTTACGGTATGCCATCGACTGTGCACGTAGCGTGTTTCGTTTGTTTCCCTGCTCGGCGCGAGAACCAATTCTAGGAGGCTGATGTTGGTGGAAACTAGGATTGAACTATGCCAAAGTGCAAATCCCTTGCCTAACGCTCCAGCAGCCCCAGACACCTTCTTCCCTCCAACTACGATTGAATTTGGCGGGAGAAGGCTTCCCTTCAAACCTACGCCGCGAAGGGCGTCGAGGATGATGGCGGAAGAAGTTTCGTTGAGTTTAGTCAGGCTAGTTCCAATTTCAGGTTGGGCAACGAGTGTGAAGTTGAGGTTTCCTTCGTCATGGAACACTGCACCTCCACCTGTAAATCGTCTTGCGAGCGGAATGCCATTTTGTTGACAGAGCAATGTGTTGACTTCGGCTGACGGATTTTGAAAACGTCCGAGAATCACGCTCTGGGGATTGACCCAAAAGCGGATTGTCGGTCTGAAGTTCTTTGAGCCCGCACTGCGAGCCAGTGCTTCTTCGATAGCAAGGTTCTCGAATACCGAATCATGGCTGCAATCCAGCAGCCGCCAAACTTCTGAACTCATCTTCGCTTACCATGGTCGGCATCGGGTTATGATCCTTTTCGGAATGAAGGGGTTCAATTCGCGTTCCCTGAGTACTGATCCGAGTTTCGGAATCAGCCCGACTCCATCAGTACCGAGCTTGCATACGACGGATTGCGCAGTCAATGTGATAGGTTCTACGGACACGATGTCCCTCTCAAGGTTCGCTCTTTTTATCGCATACTCGACTTCGCGCCGATAGGAGTCGGAGATTTGAATACGGTCTAAGCGTGTTCCTATCCAGCCTGCAAGGCGTTCAATTTGGGAATCTGCAAGCCAGCCTTCAACGGAATGTTTTCCTTGTTCAAGCCGCGTTATCCGAACCGCTGCCCGACTGCCAGGTATGAGGCAATATTCACGAATGATTTCGTTGATTCGTAGGGGTTTTCCATCCGCCAGTTGAGCGCGCAAGGCCTCGAGCCCGATTTTGACGTTTACTGGTGTCGGTGATTCTATTCCAATGTCCACTTCCAAGTTATCGTTAAGCCCGGTGCTAATGATGCCTTCGTAAACTCCTTGCGCTTCTACGTCCATAAGGTCAGTTTGGGCCTGGCCTAGGTCACGGATCAAGAGTTGTTTGGCAACTTCGGAATCTTCGCCTTGGATGTCTACTCTTGCCCAGCCCTTCTGTGAGAATCCATCAAGTTTGAACGACGCGCCTAAGTCGCCTTTCAGAGAGTGGAGCGTGCTCTCCAGGCTCGAACTGAAATCTCTCGATGTGTGGTGGCCTGGTCTTTGGAGTATTGTGATCTTCATTTGGCTCAGCGTTTCTTATCTGCTGAGTTCGGCCTCCAGCCTTTCGATCTTGGACTCTAGGACGGTTATCATGTCCGCATTCTCAGAGCTTTCCAACTGATTCCCACATTTACTGCACTTGAAGGAGGTTTCCATCGCCTCTTCGAAGGTAACTCGGACGTCGGCGTCCGTCTTGCATATGAAGAAGGTGTGGTTTCGTTCGAAGTCAAGCCTTTGTTTCAATTTGTCCATCGCCCGTTTCTTCCGGCTTCGTATGAATGCGTCCAATTGGTCAGGTTGCAATCTCCAATAGAATATGAACCATCCCGTCTTCTCATCTCTGACGCGCGTGCATGAAACTAGGCCGTGGTCGTAGAGCTTGTAGAGAATCTTTCTAACCGTGTTAAGCCTGATTTCCTTATTGAAACGGGTCTTGCAGTCGTTTGTTATTGTTTCGTCAGTTCCCTCGCCGATTGCTTTTAGGCTGTTAACAACTGTGACGGCTTCTTCTCCTCCGAAGAGGTTCGCCACCTTTATGAGTTCCTCGTCCAAGATTGACAATGTGTTGACCGCCGGGTGAACGTCTATGATTCTACCGTTTTACTTCGCATTAACTCTTTGTTGTGAGCCTCCTCGGAGGCGGGCAACTTTTTATACGAACTTAGTTTTAGCGTTCGCGGGCCATCGAGGATGAAGGAGACGGTAGCGACTTTGGGTTTTATCCTGTTCTTCGTAGGCTCGATGATGGATATTGCGGGCTCGACATCTGTCACGCAGGGTGGGACCCCAGCGGCACTTTACTTCAGGGTGGGCATAATCGAAGTGCTCGGGTCGATCATCTTCCTAGCTGGGATATACCTGATCATTAAGACTCGGTAAGCCGGGTCGAAATGGCAACGAAGAGGTCACGGCGCAAATCTCGAGTGGTCGTTCTCCGAATAGGCCATAGAATCCCTAGGGACAGCCGCGTGACGACTCACGTGTGTTTGACCGCTCGCGCCTTAGGTGCGGATGGCGTGTACATTGCCGATGTTCCGGACCGGGAGCTCGTCGAAAGAGTAAACCGGGTCGTCCAAGAATTCGGGGGAAGCTTCACAATCGAGGCCGGGAAGCCCTGGCGCTCAACCGTGAACGAATGGAAGCGAGGGGGCGGGAGAATCATACATCTAACCGCATACGGACTACCCTTGCCCAAGGTTGTGGCTAGCATCAGGCGTTCTGACGCTGATAAACTGGTCATAGTCGGAGCTGAGAAGGTTCCTGGCGAGATCTATGGTTTGGCAGACTGGAATGTCGCCGTAACCAATCAACCGATCAGCGAGGTAAGCGCCCTAGGCATATTCCTGGACTGGTTGTTTAAGCACAGTCGCCTTGAGGGAACCTACCAAAACGCAAGAATTCAAATCGTCCCCACTGCCCACGGAAAGAATGTTGTGAGGCACTAAGCGCTATCACTAGGCTTCAGTTTGCCCTTAATCCTAATGATGTCGCCTAGAGTAACCTCCGCAGGAGCAGCCATCTTCGGAACGGCTGTCTCCTTGCGTGGAACAAGTAACTTGATTCTCAACTCATGCTCCAACTCTCTGCACAACTTTGTGTCAGGCGCCATTTTCCCTGTCTCTATCTTCTGGAGAACGGACAGCTTCTCCTTCACTCGCTTGGCAAGTTCCTCTTGGGACAATCCCAGCTTCATGCGTTGGCGGCGAACGAGTGTCGAGTAATCGTCAGCAACCTCCGACTCTTCCATTCCTCTAGGCAATTCGGGGGCCCTTTGGTGAGTGGCCTTAGGCATTCGGAGTGCACCAGGCATGTATCGTCGCATTGGAGCCGGTGTTTCATCATGGTACGGTTTGCCTAAATGTTGGCAAGTACCGCAAACGAGCATCTTTGCTCCTTCAACGCGTACCCTGAAAGCTGGACCCGTGATCTCTCTGCCGCAAATATCGCAGTTCAAGGCCCCGCACCCTATGCAGTTCTTGGCGAACTGGAAATTTAAATTGGCTTGTTCGAGTATTGAGTACTTGATGGAAATGGACCGTCCGACTCTAGCTCAACTTCGCAAATTGGTGGGCGTAGCGAATTACCAATTCGGAGCGGGAGTAGGTCCGGCGCTTTTCAATAAGCGAGTCCTCGTCGAATGCTCGAGGCGAACCGGAAGAATTCGGTATATCTACAGAGACAAACGTCTAATCGCAACGTTGCGGCCAAGGGACGGCTATTTGGCACTGACACCTGATGGCGCAAGTCTCCTCCTATCGGGAGTCAAAACCCCCCCAAACCTCGTAATGATCCAAGCTGACGTGGCCGATGTTATCCGGGGCGGGGGCGATGTTTTCGCAAAACATGTTGTGCAAGCTGATTCCAACCTTAGACCAGCGGAAGAAGCTATTGTCACTGACGAGCGTGGAGGCTTAGTGGGCGTCGGAAGGGCTGTCCTGAGCGGCCATGACATGATGCATTTCAAGCGGGGAGTTGCCGTAAAGCTGCGCAAGGGAGTCGAAGAAGTCTCGGGAAACCACCGGACAGATAGCTAACCCTCACCTAGACGTTCGTCTTAGGTATCGATACCGAACAACAAGGGCAATCACAACCGAAATGACGGTCGCCATCGCAAATCCCAAAATGTTAACCATGTTTTGGCCAGACGTTGGCGCCCATGTTGCAATCAGGACTTTGCTTGAATCCATTCTTACCTCAACTGCTTCCGAACTTGAGCTTATCGCGCCTATCCATCCTCGAAATTGATGCCCCTGTGTCACTTGGGGTATCACGCTGGCTACGGCCGTTGAATTGGCGTCGTACCAACCGGTTCCTGTTGCATAACCATACTCGGATGTTACCTGCAAGTAGAATTGCAGTTTGTAGTGGAACCTCCTCACCCCGCCAGAGGAGAAAGTCCACGGAAGCTCCTCCAACACGTAACGAGTCCCTGGCTGCGCCATAAGATAGGTGGATAGTGATACTGTGTGGTTTCCGCCACGTTGAAACTCAAGAACGACTGTCCGTGTTTGGTTAAGTGTAACCGTTGCGACCTTTTCTCCGTCGCGCGTCAGGTTCGTCACCAAGGGCAACCCTACCGAATCGATTTCCAACCGGACCGCGTAAAGCCCCATGGCGTCAAGGGTTGAGTTTAACGCGTTCACTTTTCCCCACCCCCAGAGCGGTGAGCCCGTCTGTTTGTCTATTGGGCCAGTGAATTGGTCCTCTCTTCCAGTCTCGGTTAGAATTGTCTTAATCTCATTTGGGCTGAGGTAGTGGTTCATCTGAAGCATCAGGGCGATGACGCCAGCAACATGCGGGGCTGAGAAACTTGTTCCGCGCCAGATCTGGTGATAATTGTCAGGGTCCGAGTATCTCTCTGGGGCATTGCTCGCCCTGGCTGCGGCTATATTCTCGCCTGGCGCAACAATATCTGGTTTGATTCGCCCGTCTCGTGTAGGTCCCATGCCGCTGAGTAGGCTTATGTTGCCCACTGCTGACGTGGTAACCCACCAAATTCCGCGTTTGCCGACCGATGTAGTGTAATCTATGCAACTGTCGCAGCCAGATCTCCAAAAGTACTTCGTCACGTAGTCGCCAACTGTAATGACCCCCTTTGCGTTCCCAGGAGAGTCAATCGTGTCAGTTGAGTCAATTTCGTAGAGGCCAGCAAGTACTCCTTCCGTTTTTTGAATAAATTGCGTAGGACCTCCCCCCGCATTCGATTCCGTCCATGCATCCCACTTTCCGTTTGACACTGTTATCGCAGTCAAGGTAAAGGACCAGCGAAGCGGATTTCTGGTCGTGAGATTAACCGACCACTCTCTTCCGGTGGGACGCTCGTCAGGGAGTATGATGATGTTTCCGTCCGGTGTATTCACTCCTGATTCTGGGGTTGGGCCCTGGACACTGAACCCATTCGGGGTTCTCACAGAAATTGCAAGGTTGTCACTCACCGAATACCAGAGGTCAACATAATTGGGGTTGTTCGCAGGGTCATT
>JBAVCK010000014.1:0-33308 GCA_049586635.1 Bathyarchaeia archaeon | reverse complement strand
GCCTCATGCTGCCGAGCCAGAGATCGGAGCTGGATGGCATGCGCAACCTGATGCAGATCTGGGAGGAGGGATACGTTGAGAATGTCACTGCCCCCGATGGAGCAGTATCATTTGGGCGCGATGCCGAGGGCCTCAAACTATACCCGAGGCTTACTTGGACGACGTCCGCGACCCTTGCGAATACTGTCGACGTCTGGATAAACCTCGGCCCTGCAAGGTACTGGAATGATTCAAGCAGGATTTACGATTGGTTTACGGGAAGTAATGAGGGATCGACAGACATGCAAACCCCGGAGGGAAACTTCTACGAAGAGGAGCCCGTTGCTGGCAGCCCGTTGCGCCCATCAGACTTGGCAGTTGCCATGCTCACCCTTTACTCAATCATCAGAACAGCGTTTGTCAAGATCCCAGGCACATACCCGGTTTCGAATTCTAACCCCAAGTTCACTAGGACCTCAACCTCAACCCCTCCCGCAGTCACATCGCCCACAACGAGCACAGCTCAAGAGACACCAGCCAAGACAGCAAACCTTACTCTTTACACCGTAGCAGCGATAGTTGTCGTTCTAGGAGCCTTGGCAGGATTGTTCGCTCTTCGATTGAGCAGAAAGAAAAAACACAAACGCCCGGCGAGTCGACGCTCGACACGCTCACGCAAACGATAGCTAGGCACACTGCAGCTCAGTCCTAACCTACTTGTTTGCCACTTTTCGGGCGCGCTGAAAACAACTCGTCCGTCACTTTGTTACACGCCCAGAAGGTTGTTTTCTCAGCCGGTCGGATAATCAGCCTAGATAGAACACCGTGTTCTTGGTGAATTGAAGCGCGACGTTCCCGCGCGGCAGCCTTCGGATGTTTAGGGTATAGACTGTCGTCTTCGGAGTTTCGGAATAAGAAAAAAGGGAAGGGAGTTTCTACGTGCGCAGTCGCCTTAGCGGCGTCTGCGTCGTAGTAGGTATAGTGATGCTGCTAGGGCTGAAAATGCCACAATTGCGATTCCGCTGAATTCTGGGACTGGAATGTTGCTTTGTTCCAAGTAGAGTTGTTGGCCGTTTCCTACACCTGAGGTTTGGCCTGCTGTTACGACGATGCTCCACGACTGTGAAGCAATGCCCGGCGCTGCGATCGTTAGACTGTACGATCCAGGCGCTAGGTAGCCTTCGTAGATGCCGTCGTAGGTGTACTGTTGGAAGGTCCATTTGCCGTCTGCGCTAGCCATCGTCACGCTAGCCCAGCTGAGTGGTCTGAACTCGTTGCTCCATGTGAAGGCCCACGCTGAGCCTGACACGTAGCCTGCGAGGTCAAGTTCGAATACTCCGCTGGTTTCACCGCTTAGGTGAGCGTTGGATAGTTGCCAGACGCCTTGTTGCTCGTACGGACCAAGGTGGTTACGCTCCAGTCCTGGTGCCGCATATCCGAGGAATGCGCTGTTCTCGACACCGTCCTCAGTCAAGCTTACGCCTGACTTGGCTGTGGTGCCGGGGATTATGTGGAACGACTCACCTTGCAGTAAGCCGATCACTGGTGGATAGTATTGTGGACCGGTCGATGTGTTGTTGGCGTACCAGTTGACGAAATCGGTTTCAACAGTCCAGCTTCCCGTGTAGTCAGGTGCACCCGCGATTCCATTGTTGAGGAACCAGGGTGATGGGTAGCCTAATCCTGGGCCTGTGCAATCGACTTCGAAGTCGCAGTTGATGGCCGTGTTGGCGAAGACTGGGTCACCCCACGTTCCCGTGGCAGTGTCCGTCGCGTCCGGCGATAGGCCGGCGATTACGACGTGGAGGTTGTTGACGCCGCCCGGTAGGTAGTTAACGCCCTTCGGGGCATTGCCTTCAATTTCTCCATCCCACGGATACTTGCACGTGTTTGTTGGTGAGGTAACGACATAATCGCCGCACGTCGCGGACGTTGCCGTACCTGGACCGGTGACGTAGGTGCCTTGGCTGGTCATCCATTCGCCTTGAAGGACGCCTGAGTCATCGAACACTCGGACTCTCGCAGACATGTTGAACGGCGTTGGCGTTATGACATGCTCTTTCTTGAAGAGAATGTCCAACGTTATGTTCACGCCGATCAAGAAGTTCACTTTAATGTCTGCGATTTCGCCCTTGTTAGCGTAGACACAGAACTGCTTGTCCTGTACGTAGCCGTAGGTCCATCCTGAGATGCAGTATTGGCCGGAGTCTAGTGCGGTTGGTTTGAAGTAGCTCACGTGGTGCCAGTTGTTGATCACCGCGGTTGTAAAGCCGAAGCCTCCAACCATTGGTGACCGATGTGCTGGGTCTGCGCCGTAAGCGCCGGCGGGTCCTGAAGCGTAGCCTGTGTAGCCACCCACGTCAGGGTGGCCTGCATTCGCTTCACCGATGGTTTCGGTCCCGAACCAAGCGCCGTTAGCGTTGCCCACGCCTTGTCCTGGTACTTCCGTGAAGGTTGTGTTAGCTTCCTGGTCGACAGCCGGCGTAGTACAGATGGATGGCGAGCAGAGATACGTTACGCCTGGTGTGTTGCTGATTTCCCAGCTTTGGGTATCCGATGGATAGTAGCTTGCGCCAGAAGCGCCGGTTACTAAGTCAGCGAATCCGCCTGTAACGCCGTTGCCGGCGTTGCATTCGTAGCATATTGCGTTGACCTGGTTCCCGTTGCTATCTAGAACTGCGTAGTCGATTTCAGCGCCGTCCCAGACCCAGTTTCTGTTGACCCTGGGTCTCTCCCAGTCGATGCTGTAGGCCGTTATGTTGAGGCCTACGCCTCGGTACATGTGGTCGCTGATGAATGTTGGGTTGCCGCTGAGAGTTACGGTAACTTGTTCGAATGTTTGCTGTAAGTATCCTTGCACCCACACCTTAGGTGTGTATGTGCCGGCGGGGATACCGTAATTGTCGCCGATCCATGTGTCGTTGAAGCCGTAGAAGGTGATTGCTTGGTTGCCTCCGCCTGGATTCGGACAAACTGCGTGTGTAATGCCATCGATTCCAAGTGAATCATCATTTCCTATGCATGTTACGTTCCATGAGGCGATGCTGGTTGACTTACTGGGGTCCCCGTATGGGCCGCCGTAGAGTCCACCTACCATGAATGGGTCCGCTGAGTTGTTGGCTCCTGTGCTTATGGGGTCGGTGTTGATGGTGCCTGGCAGGTCGTGGAAGTGAACAGTCTTGTTCACCCAGCTGCTCAAGCGTATGTCGATTGGTAGCGAAACGTCACCCGCCCATTCCTGGGGTGTGACGTCGAATGGGTATTCTTGGAATGTTGCACCGTCGAGCGCAGATTGAACATACCTGAAGGTCCATGCTCTCGCATAGTATCTTCCGGGCGTTAGCCCGTTGATCCATGTCGCGAACAGTTGCGGGACCTCCCCGCTCATGTCCCTTGGTGCTCCGAATTCACCTTTGAGGCCGAATTCGAAGTGGAATGGGGCACTTGAACCTCCTAGAACGAACCAGTTCTGTGCTGGCCCAACTCCTGCTGGGTCAGTTGTCAGCATGTTGATGTTGCTTCCGCCACCTGGATTAGGCGCTGGACCGAACTTCGGAACACCGGATAGTGAGAAGTCGTAGCTGTAGCCGTTGGTTAATCCTGGGAACCCGTCTTGCGTCAGCCATTCATGCCATGGGAAGGCAATTTGGCTGGCTAATCGCGGGTCACCGCAACCTTGCGCATCAGTTCCGCCTCGGTACACGTCTTGACCACCCGCAACACATGGAAGCGGGGACCAAGTAACGGGTACGAGCGCGTTGCCTGAGGAGTCTTGCGGTGCGTGGTTGTTGGTTGGTTGGTCGTAGAGTTCAACCTTAATGTATTCTGTGTATGGCCATGGCTCAACTCCGAATTGGTGCTTGGAGTTGATGTCGCCGTGAATCACTGCTCCGGGTTGTAGGTAGCCGTCGAAGTGCAGCGATTGGCCCTTCAGAACAGTCACGCCTGATGCGATGACTAACTGTGGGTATCCTGCCGCTTCAGCGTAGATGTCGTAGGTACCTGGCGCTACACCCTCCACCTCGTAGTGGCCGTGGGCTGTTGCGTTGAAGTATCCAACGGCATCAGTGCATCCTGCAGTCGGGGCCATGAGTGTTCCGGTTGAGCAGTCGATGAGCTTGTTGCCCGTGTACGGGTCAAGCTTGGTCGTCATGTGAGCCCAAACTTGGCCTGCCTCTTCTACGGGTAATCCGTAGAGTGAAGCATTGTATCCGCCGTACTTTATGTTGCCAGTAATGATTGCTGGGTCAATCTCACCCTTAACGAGCATGACTGGCCAGTTCTCAACTGGGACAAAGTACGAGTCGGTTGCACTGGCGCCAGTAGCACCGCCGACCGCTCCGTCGTGTCGGAATGATAGTTTGAAGAAGTATTTTCCAGCAACTGTGGGTGCAGTGACACCGTTAATCCTCACGTAGTACCATGGGTCGCAGATACCGCCCGTCGTTGAAACGCCGTTCGGTCCTACTGTACTGCAACCTGTGCTCTTGAAGTTGATTCCGGATCCTAGGCCTGGTGTGCTTTGGTCTGGAAGGTTGTCAGAAACGATTCGCAGAAGGGTCCACCCTGGTGCCCATCTGTCGTACGGACTGATGTGTCCGTAATTGATGATGTTGCCGTACGTGTTGGTTATGGTGGTGACGATGTTATCGACACCGCCGGGTAGGGTGAATTCGGGTGGGATGGCTATGTAGAGTCTCGTGAAGTGCGCCTCAGAGCCCAGCATGGTTGCGTTCACTGCGAAAATCAAGTCACCGGTTGAGCCGGTGAGGACTGCTCCGAATGGAGCGTACGCATCAGCGTCAAGCTGAAGCCAGTTTTGGGGCGCTCCTGTCCCTGCGAGGTCCGCAGAGGGGTTCGGAGGCATGTAGCCTGGCGCTGCGTTATTCCCATATGAGAATCCGAGCGCTGGGCCTTGGCCCATGTAATCGGCTGAGCCAGATCCTGGCCACACATAACCGATTACGCCTGGCACGTGAACTTGTGTGTTGAAGCTTGAGAGACATTTGGTGGCGTCGCCGCCGTCAAAGTCGCATGTATGGTATGGGGAAGTTGAGGTATAGTCGCCCAATGTGAAGTGGGCGCTAACTGGAGTCAGTTGACTCACAATCGCTAGAGTGCTAATTAGAAATATGGCTATTGTTAGCCCTGCAGCAAATTTCTTATGCAAATTTTCTTTTTCTCCCTTAATTTTTCGGTTACGTCAACTTGCTTGACGTATACCAAGCGACGATAGGCCCATCAAACCATATATAAGGGGACGACTTGGGCAACGATATTTAAGTAGCAATAAGTAATTCGCATTAACGCAATCAACAATGTCAACACCCTACCAAAAATACAAGCAATACTTCCGAAGCTACCATCGAAACTACTGGCGGACCCATAAGGGGTACCGCGACCGGCAAAAACAAGTCAAAAGAGAACGCTACCGTGCACACAGCGAAAAAGAACGGCTCAGAGTGAAGAAGTACATATCCACACTCTATTCGAATTGGTTTGAAGAAAGTCCGAGCCGAACCATCGCCCGTGAAAAACTGCCCGCAGCAAAGAAGGTAGCCGTAGAAAAGATCTTACCAAAGGAGGGTTTCAGGAGGATACTCTGGCCCGAGACGTTGACGCTGGGTGAAAAGGGGAACGTGACGAGCTTCTGGGTATTCGACGCACTGGCTTACAAAGGTGGAAAGCCATGCGCCATCCAAATCACGACTTCGCCCTCTCGTCAAATCCGGAATCATGCCATGGTTTCAGCGTTCTTGGAGTTTCTTGGTATGACTCTCTACGTTTGTATGATACGTCCAAATTTGCAGGAGTACCACTTAAGCAAATACAGTCCCAGTGAAATTCCCAGCGCTGTTGTGATTAATTTGAGGCGCATGCGAGAACTAAAGCGAATATAGATGCTGCAATAGCCTCCCGGAGATCGGGGACTGTCAAGCACTCGACAAACACCGCGCGGCTTAAACAACAATAACCCTAATTTGGGACGAGGAAGTACCACGAATCGGCCACGCTAATGCGCCCCGGACGCTTACTTCTCCTCCCAATCCTTCTTCTGCCAATACTGATAGCGCCAAACGCGCAAGCCCAGCCGGCGCCGCACTACATCGTGCTTTACGCGCACTCGATCGGAAATCAGAAGATACTCAATGCGCTTCAACAATGGGGTGGTGAGAAGGTTTCTAACCTCACCGAGGGCGTCACCTTCCGGCTTAGCCCGGTACTTGGCGATGATCTGCAAATTCACGGCGCCATCACTTTCACGATATATCTGCAAGCGAACGAATTCTTCTCCGGAATAGTTGGATTTCGTCTGGCTGAACTCTCCAACGATGGGACGGAAATCGCGGTCCCAGGGGCCAGCGTGGAGACATCACCAATCAGGCTGTACCCTGGGTCAAACGTTTTGCCAGTGACAGTAGGTGTCGGAATTATCGACCACCAGTTCCAGGCAGGTTCCGCGATATTAGTTCATATTGGCGTTGATCAGGCTTCAGGGACCGGATCACCACTACTGTTATGGGATGACCCTGTCGCGCCTTCAAGCCTCAGACTTCCAGCCATATCACCAACAACCGCTAATCTCAGCTTCGAAGGACCGCAAAAGTTTGGCCGGATTTTCCAGACAGGGGCCAATGGCACCGCCGCCATTAGCATAGGTGGCGTAGTCAGTGACGCAATTGGAGCTTACCGTTTCACTTCCAGTTCCTATTTATTGACAGCCCCCAACGGAACCAACTTAGCTTTCCAAGTCAGTCTGAAGAACGAAACCGACTACTCAAACGCATTCTCGGTTGCGTCGAACTTCAGTGAAGGAAATTGGCAAGTCAGCTTGCTTCTAGGAGACGTTTCGGGCGATACCTATTCCTTTGCAGATAGTTTCTGGGTAAGCCGGTTCTTCCCTGTTTCAGTCGAAGTTGTAACCTCCGGTGGTTCCCCTCTTGCGAATGCGAATTTAACTGTAAACTTTGGGGTCGAAGCAAGTTGGAGCACGCTGACAAACGCCACTGGTCTTGGAGTGTTGTGGCTACCTTCGAGCCTGATTATCGGGCCTATGAATCTGACAGTCTCGTGGCATGGGACACAAACGTCCCTGCCTCTCCCAACTATCGACCGACCTTCGATGTTTGTTATGCGACTGGCCGTGTACGATATCTCCGTGCGGATTGTATTGTATACTCCGCTTCTCGCGTTGCCTATCCCGTTCGTTCACGTCTCTCTGTCTCAGGAAGGCCGCTCTGTTACTGATTCATTCACTGGGGTAGACGGTGCTGCCGATTTTAAGACAATTCCCGGCGGCACTTACACGGTGCGCGTAGACTACTTCTTTACCACGTATCAAGCGCTGGTGAGTGTAAAGGCAGATGGCGGTGCAATTGTCGCCGTACCGTTCCCACATAGAACAATTACGATCGGCACTGCACTGGCTCTGATATCAATCGCATCCGTCGTACTAGTCCGAAGAAGGAGAGGCAAATTCTACCCGCGTAATTTCGACTACTTTACAGACTTAACGCGTGGCGGCCTGCCCACAGCGTGTTTCATAACCATAGCCGGGAATTCCGGCTCAGGCAAGACTGTTCTATTGAACTCTCTGGCCGGGCAGCATTTAGCCTCCGGCAAATCAATCTACATAACTAACACCGAGTATCCCGACAAAATCCGCGATAGCCTCATCAAACTTGGAGTTTGTAACGAATCCGATGTGAAGAACGGCAGGCTGATTTTCATCGATGCCTACTCCGCGGTAGGGGGCGGCTTGTCGAAGGAAGAGTTCTCGGTCACTTCACACACTGACCTGACGACTCTGGGACTGAGCATCTCCAAGTGCCTTCAGATTGCAGGCCCTGAAGCGGACGTTTATCTCGACTCGTTGAACCCGCTCATCGCCGCATTGCGTATTGATTACTTGATAAATTTCCTCCAATCCGTCGCGGCCAAGGCTAAAGCAAATAACGGAAAATTCTGCGTGATCATCGGGACGGGCATAGAGAAAGAGGATATGACAAAGCTCGAGGAATTTTCTGATTGTGTCATAGAGACCCAGCTCCAGGAGTCTGGGGGAGGCCAACGAAGACGACTGAGGATCAAGAAACTACGAGACAAACCCTACGTCGACAATTGGATACGGTTCCGCGTTGAGCAGGCGAGGGGCATCGTGTTCCTCACGAGGTCGAAAGACCATGGATCGGCTCATGCGTAACGTTTTGGCTGTCGACTTGTTATCGGAGAACAGTACCCAGCACTAGTCGCTGTTGTCAAAATGTGGGTTTCCATGCCGGCGTCTTCGAACGACAGCCAACACTAGCGACCCAATAAGGACGCCCAAGACGGTCGCTTCGATCGGGAACCCAGGTATTGGTGGGAGTGCAAGGGAGTTTGAGTATGAGGCCACATACGTGTCGGGGGCGTTGACTACCAATGGTCCTTCGATTATCCCTCCGGTCGCGTTTCGCCAACCTGCGAACTGGTGAACAGTGAACCCGTCAATTACAGTTTGGTTCAACGTGGGGATAATCGTCGTACCCTTTTGGTACCAGAATTGGTAGTTGTTGTTCACGGACAAGTCATGGTACGTGTTGTTGAGGTTAAGTTTGAGGATCGTTGAGTTTGAAACGCCGTTGACTTTGAAGGTGACCAAGTACTCGGTGATCCAGTTCGCTGTCAAGGTTTTCGGCGCATATGCTTGGAGTGTTACGCTAGGCGAGGGTCCAGAGTAGTCCCCTGTCCAGCCGGCAAATGTTCGGCGTGTTGCATTACCGTAGTCCACCTGGCCCTGCACGATAACCGGGACTGTTGACCCGACATCGTACCACCCTGCGCCGGACGGCATCCCGTACTCAGAATTCACCGTGACCAAGTATTGCGTCTTCCACGCGGCCTGCAATGTCATGGGGGCGTTTACGTAGATTTGTGCCGTCGCACTGTTTCCAAGGGAAGTTGAATTCCAGCCCGTAAAGACTTGCCTCGTGCCATTCGAAAACTGGACAATTGATTGAACGGCAACCGTAGCGACATCGCCAGCATTATACCAACCACTCCCACTCGGCGAACCCGTGGGCGAAACTATAGTAACATAATACTGCTTCACCCAGTTTGCCTTCACTGTGACCGGTTTAGTCATATTGACTGCGAGAGAAGTTGAATTTGAATCCACGTCGCCGGTCCAGCTGGAGAATATTAACCGCGAGGCGTTCGCCGTTACGTTTGACGGATTCTCCGCATTAACATGGACGAGGCTGCCCGGGGCGTACCATCCGCTGGGTGTAGTGGTGCCACCGCTTTGATCGATGGCGAGGAGGTACTGGGTCGAATACTCAGCCTGGAGCGTAGTATTGGAGGAAACTACGATTTGGCGCGGATTAGTTAGGTCCCCGTCTGACCACCCCGTAAAAGCTTGACGTACTCCCAACGAGGTGTTTACAGCCGGCTGGATCTCCACCGTCACCGTGCCATTGGGGACGCTTGTTTGAAATTGGTTTGAAGTCAGATTATATTTCACACCATTGACCAAGACCCAAACGTTTCCAGCCGAAGTTACGTTTCCTGGAACGTTGATTGAGAGGACTGGCCCAACGTTCAGGGTGAAGGTCGCGACATTATTCGCGGTATTCGTGTCATTCAGCGTGTGATATGGGTCGACGGTTATCTGAAAGAGGTGAGTTCCGAGAACTGAGTTCCAAGTGAAACTAGTTTCGGTTGAAGAACCCGCGGAGACGCTGACCTGTGTGTTGGTGTAGTGTTGGCCGTCAAGATCAACTCCGACTGGAACATTGGTTACTCCGCTAGTGCCGAGGTTTGATACTTGGATTGTGATGGTAACTGTCGTGTTTGGCAAAGTAACCACTGGGGGTTGAGCACTGACTCCAGTTATTGCAAGGTCGACGTAGCTTTGATTTTGATTAGGTGGCGGCGGCGCGCCACCCCTATTCACAGTAACCTGGTAGGAATTACCTACCTTGCCAGTCACAGTTACGGCTATGTTGTTCTGGTTGTCGCTGAAGGTTTGGCCAATATTCCAAACAGCATCTTCCAGGTCGGATACACCTGGGTGCCCATCCATAACATGCACTTTACCGATTATGGCGTTTTCATCTACAGAAGTGATCAGCACGCCAGTCGCCGGCAACGCCTTGTCGAAACCCGTGAATGATCTTACTTCGACAAGGTAGTATTGACTAGGATCCGCGCTTAGGGGTATCCGTATCGCATGCACGTTACTTGACGGTACCTCGGTTGGATCAACAGTAAAGCTGCTGGTGAAACCATTGTTTGCCACTGCAAGTTGAGAATCGCTGATGAAGCCGAGCTGAATCTTGGGCCAAGCCGTCATGTGGGCTGGGCTTGATCCAGCAGGGTCGCCGTTCCATAGACCTTTGTCCATCAACTCCCAAGGTCCAAGGATTGTTTTTCCGGTGTTGACGTTGTATAAATCCGGTAGTCCTAAGTTGTGGCCGAATTCGTGGCACCAGACGCCGTTTGGTACGGCCCCACCTGCTTCAAGTTCGGGAACAATGTTGAATTTGGTAAGAGTTTTCGAGTTTGTTCTAACCCATATTCCGCCTAGGTAGGTCACTGACCATACGTCGCTCTTGACACCACTGGATTCTTCACCATTCCCAGTATGGAGGAAGACGAAATAATCGTAGTTGTTGAAGTTGACATCCTTCTGCGCTAGAAGCGCAGCGTCCTGTGCGATATTCCACGATTGGTCGGACCCGCTGCAGTCAGCATCGTCGATGGCTTGGCAGTCCATTCCATAGTGCGATTCCGGATAGGGAAGCTTGTACCAACCGTAAGCGTCGCCTTGGACAGTCAAAGTGCCCAGCGATACTTCATGGTAGTATGCACTCAAAGTTCCAAAATACTCCTGCTTTAACGTAGCAATGCTAACCGTGTAGTTGAGGTTGGAGAATGCGGCGGCTATCAACAGAACCCGTATGACTCCTGAAACGGGGGCGGGATGGGGTGTGTAGCCCGGGCTGGGACTTGGGAGCGGCATTGAGGGACTGGGCGCGAAAACCATAATCGGATGCGCACTCTGCGCAAACACCGTCGACGACATGTTTGCAGCGGGAAATAGTGCGAAAAGGAGGAGAGCGAGTATCGTAAGTGTCCGTCTATTGTCCGCGAGCATAATCTCGTCGACCGAAGCTTTGCTGTCGCGTGTTCTTAGAAATCATAAAGTGTTTAGCGGCATGGAAACATGCACGCTCAAATGCGTGGCTTCAAACGGATTAACAGTAACCGTGCAACGTTACTGCCCAGTCGCGAATTCTGAAAGATTTCAGATTATCGTTATACGACAAATCTGGCAAGGCGGAACGCTGCTAGCAAGGGAATTGCAAACACGTTGCTGATTACCAGTAGGAGCTGTGATGCCACGAACAGAGGCTCTGGAGTTAGGAGCGCTGGACTAAACACAACTAAAGCTAGGGATGCCAACCAAATAGTGAGAAGTGGCGCTAGCCAGAGCAAACTGGGCTTCCGCCTTGTCTTCGAAGCCCCGACGAGCACTACTGCAGCACTTAACGGAAAAACGAAGATGAAGCCGACGATGATACTCCCGATAAAATATCCTAACATTGGTGAACCGCCCGGGACAAAGAATGATGTCAAAACATATCCCAATGTTATCATCGACGCAGCGAATGTGATCAGACCGGAGAGGTAAGGCACGTCTTTGATAACTGCCAGACCGGCCTGCAAGAGTTGCGTCAGCACATCAGGACCACCGAATGTCGGAACCGAGGAATCCACCACTCTTACAGCGACAACTCGGGAGCCTGAAGAATGCGTAAGGTCGCCCGGCCAAGACGCTTTGATAGAATAGTTTCCCGCAGTATTCGGCTGCCACGTGTAAGCAAACACACCGTTCTGCGCCGCCGGCACCTTTGCGAGCTCTTGCCAGCTGCCGACGGTTGAGCTATATTCGATGTCGACGGTAGCGGGCCCACTCGCCAACCCATCAACCGAGCCCGTGATCGATAGTGGGTACCCCACGACTGCAACAGCCGGCAGAATATTGAGAGTAAGCTTCGAAGCTAGTTTTGGCGTTGCAGAATATACGAGCGAGATGACGACGGGCTTTGCAATGTTAAGGGCTCCCGCAAAGGTTTGATTGTCCGCGCGAAACTCTGAGAAGAAATAGGTGTTGGCAGAATCCGTAATCTGCTTGCTCTGGACGTCAATCGGCAGCTGGGTGTTCTCATCAATCCATTGAGTATACACTTGAGATCCTTTGAGGGTTACAAGGCTATTGCCAACGAGGGAAATTGCACTTGCATCCGATGGTAAGCCGACCGCATTTACTGTCACTTCGAATTGAGTTTTCCATATCGCCGATACGTGTATTGGAGAGTCGACGATAACCCATGCCTGATTTATTGTAGAATTCGAATCGCCCTCCCAACTTTGGAAGAGCCTCCTGGTTCCGTTACCATAATCGACCTCGCTCTCCACCGAGAAAGTCGCATTTGTGCCGCGCAAGTACCACCCCGAACCCTGCGGATTTCCGTAAACGCTAGCTACAACCAATGGAAACTGTTGAGCGTATCTTGCTGTAACATCCAACGTCGAATTCACCAATATGTAAAGCGGGTTTGAGGCGCCATACTTGCTCCATCCTGAGAACATTACCTTCGCGTCAGTCGAGTTCGTGATCTCGTCAGGCACCTCAACCGTCACGACGCCGTCGGGCACACTGGTCGAAGCTACGCCGTTGCTGTTGGTCTGAAACGGAAAACCGTCAATTTTGACAGTCACGTTGGAGGCTGGCATTCTAACGGTAACATCGTGATCAAACGGCCCTTTACTCCATCCCGCATCGAGCGTCTGGCCGTTGAATCGTCGGTAATCATTCAATCTTAGCTGGTGTTCCACAATTACATGGGACCTGTCGCTATTTTGCATGTAAAGTATCGCGAAATAGTAATCTCCAATGTCATCAACGAGGAGCGACCACAGCTCGTTATAGTCGGTTGGCCCGTCGAAAAGTTGGTTCAACAGAGGAGTGATTCCGAGTTGCCGTGTCTCATTCAGTAGGAACCCTCCTTTCGAGTTCAGGTGGAGTCGGGGACCGAGGGCGAATAGACTGTTCACCGCCGTCGCCGATGTTGGTATGCGTAACCTCGGCAGTTCCACGGAGCTCGTTGTTACAGTTCTGTTAAACACGTGCTGAACACCTTGGAGGTTCAAGCTGGTAACTTGGCCGCTGTTATAGTCGAACCAACGAAGTAGGAACGCCTGACCCGAAGAGTTGGTCAGGTAAAGAAAACCAATTCTGAAATTTGTTTCCGTGACATTGACCAAGAATATGATGTATATTCGGCCGACGGTCCATTTTGCGGTGACGTAGCCCCAAGGCATTAGGCTCATCGCAAGATTATCGTTTATCGTTAATGTGCCGCCCTTCGGTGAAACTTGAAGTTGATAACCCTCACTGCTTCCCCCCGCGTAGAAATCGATCATTTGGTTAGATACAGAACCATTCGGCTGCGGCACCGTAAGGAAAACGTTCTGCCCACTCACAGAGGGGGAAACGAAGCCCGCCACGATGACCGCCAGAAGGATGCTGAGCGCTAAGTTTCTGGATACCATGGCCAATTCCCCTGAGCGGGGTCAAGTTGCCTGGTGAAAATGTAGACATGTGCCTTCCCCACTTTTACCGTTAAATGTCAATGGAGCAATCGTTTGCGCAATTGCTTCATTCATGTGCAGGTATCTCATCTACAGAATGGATTTTGTGTAGATAATGGCCCTTCGTTGCAAAACGTTTATTGGAAGTCTCATCCGTCCGTCTATCGACCTTAGATGAAGTCCGTTCGTTACCTCCTAATGGCAGCTGGAATAATCGCGATTGCTCTGCTAGGAGCGAGAGTCGCGCTCGCACAGACTCAACCAGGTCAAAGCTACGGCCCAGGCGGCGGAGAAATAGCCGGACAAGTTCTAGGGTTCGACATGTACGACCAGCTTGAGCCCATCGAATGGGCTTCTGTAACCGCAGACACCGGCCAATACCACTTTGTGGCGTATACGGGTTCAGGTGGGTGGTATTCAATGGTCGTACCTGCTGGCGTCTACAATGTCACCGTAGTTGAGCCAGGCTACCAGACTTATAGTCAGACCGTTGCGGTCTCGGACGGTTCAGCGAGTACAATCAATTTCAACCTTGAACAATCCCACGTGCCAGTTCCCGAGTTCCCCACTGGAATGGCGTCAATGATTGCAATTGTAGCGATCACGGCAGCATTAGCGGTAATGAAGCTCAGAAAACGAAAAAGGTAGCCGAACGAGCAAACCAATATCCCGTTGTCTTCCTGCAGGCGAAAGTTCTGCGCTTTATATGGGGATTTATGATTGAGTAAAGCCATGACTTTGTTTGGTTTTTGCAAGATTCAGGGCCTATACCCGTGCTTAGAGCGTGGTTTAAGTTTCGTGCTCCGTGAGGAGATGACAAGGAACTTTCATTATGTGCGATGCGGGGAAACTTAGGCTATGGGATTTACGCACCTTCAGCAGCAGAAAATCTTCGAGATTCTTCGGGTAGTAGGAATCGCCTCCGCGATTGCCCTACCCTTATACTATTTACCGAACTATTTCTTCTACGAGAAGTTGACTGCGGAACATTCGGCTATCTTGATGGAGTTAATTGGAATAAAGGCGACAATTTGGTATCAAGGCAATCAAGTCTTCCTGAATCAATTCGAAATCCAGCGAATGTGCACGGGTGTTCAGGTGATTGCAGTCTTCTTGGGAATCATTGTTGCCATGCCTAAGGTTACGATTAAGAAGAGACTGACGTCTCTTGCGATAGTTGTCGTCACCGTTTATTTTGCGAACATTGGCCGGATCGCGTTGGAAATATGGTTGCTATACAACGGGATTCTGCCTTGGTCCCTCGCCCACTACCCCACAGGATTCATCCTCGGCGTGTTCGCAGTAGCGTTTCTGATTGTCGTGGCGGACCATTTCATTCCAGAGATTGGTGATCTTGCATTCTCGACGCTTGACGGATTCTTGAAAACCTAATGAATCAATATTTCATTTAGTCCTGGTCTGACGTCTTAACGCCCATTCGGTCGCTTTACTGATCGCCTCGCTGGAATTCCTCGCGATTACAACGGAGGCCTGAACAGTTTCGGGCAAGCCGGGTGCAACTGGGATGACCTCAAATTTCGTTTTGAACCCTCCGCGTTCAAGAGCTTCAATGAAGTTCTGCAATTGTGTTTCAACTTCCTCACCGGAGAGCAGAGGAACAACTAAATCCGCTCCGAGTTCTTCCGAGTTTCGGAGGAGCTCCAACGGTGTCTGGCTCTTGCCCAAGTTTACGGATCGAAACCCCACGGACCTGAGGGAGGCAGACACCGCCATTGAAACCAGGTTTCCAGCTTTGAGGCCGATAGGGCCTGTAGTCGCCTTTAGGTTGAACTTCCTTTCGGCCACAGCAAGCCGGTCTTCAATTACTTGAAGGCACGAGCCAACCGCATTCTCAACGGCGGCCACTCTCTCCTGATCGTATTCCCCAACCTCACATAGATCTGCGGCGATGTTCGCGGCATCAACCAAGGCATCCAATATCTCGTTGGGTGTGCTACCCTGAGCTAGCGCAGCGAAGGCACTTTGTCGGACCTCTTCAGCTCTTCCCGCGAGCAGCGCGTTCGTCAACAGCTGGATTTTCGGTTCAATATCGCTCAAGGTTGTTGCCGTTGTGCCGCTCCAATGCAATTAGGCCTTCGGTTCTTCTCCGGCGAGTGTGGTCATACCTAAATCCTTGACAGGAAACATGAAAAATCTCTCGTCGAGAGGAGAAATCCCATACAAGAAACTCATGAGCTTCGAGATAGAGACGACAGGAACCCGATCAACAACCGACTGGCGCGCATTACCTAACGTGAGTATTGCGGGCATAATCTTCCTCCGACTCGCCTGCAAAACTCCAGATTTGCGCAATATTTCTGGGCGGCCGGCCAAAGCCGCGGATCTTTCGACCTGGGCTCGAACAGCGTTTCTGATTCTTGCGGGGGAAAGGCCTCGAAGCCAGTGCTTGCAATCTACTGCGAAAAGAAATGTATCGTTCCAAGCGAGTATATCGACTTCTCTCCGTGCACCTCTCGTCTTAAAGACGACATGTTTGGCTGTGAGGTACCCGTTCTCCTCGAACGAGAGCACAGCGAAATCTTCGAATTCTTGCCAATCCAAGAAACGCGAAACTCTTTGAGGGTCGCGGCCGTTATGGATCAGTTCCTCAGCCAGCATGATTCGTTGCCGTGCATCAAGTTCGAGGTTCTCCTGGCTAAAGGTCACTAAGCCTTTGGCCCGTAGCCCTTCGATTTGTGAGACTAACGTAGCTGGTCCGGCGTGGAGTTCTTGCGCCAATTCATCGAAGGAAATTCTCTGCCCATGCCTAGTGAGTTCAAGCAGTTTGAGCTGAAGGTCCGCCGGCAATGGTTTTCCCATTAGTTTAGGGATTTTAGAATATTACGAATGAGAGGACGAGCATACCAAGAGCTAAGGCAAACAGTGCTTTCCTTGTCTTCGAAAGTGGGGATACGTCATCCAAAGGTTCAACACCTTCGAGGGGTCGGCGGCTTACGAACATGAATACAAGGAGGATTAGTGCAAACCCCCAGTAACCGGCTAGTAGGAGGACACCCAAACCGGCTAGCGCGGTGAACTTGTGCCCTTGGTTCCCAAATGTGGCTCGTGAAATATGGCCACCATCGAGCTGCCAGATTGGCAGAATGTTCAAGAATGTTATGAGTGCGCCCACTTCAGCCGCGAACGCAACTTGGGTCAGAACTAGTATATGGCCTGCTGGAACTGTTCTCAAACTCAATTCGCTCAAGAGTTCCAGGAATAGTGGAGTATGGGGCCAAGGGCTCGACGAGAGCAGGTTCGCTGCTATGAGGGTTGATGCCTCCTGTTCAGCGATTATGGGCGCTGTAAGAATTGCGTATATTCCAACCCCGATCGTGGCGAGGAAACCAGCGAGGGGGCCGCTGAAGCCGAGGTCAAACAACTGGTCACGGTTGGCCGGCGGGCCGCGCAGTGAAATAACCGCGCCAAGGGTTCCGATAGGAAAGGGGGGCGGGACGGGAACGAAATACGGTAAGGTTGCGTCCATCCCATGATGACGAACCGCGACCACATGCCCTAATTCATGTATGCCGATTATTCCAAGAATTGATGCGCCGAGAATTACAACCTGCATATTCAAGTTGGAGTTTGCAAACAGGGCGGCGTTCAGCCGTGGGTCAACATTAAAGACGAGTGCAGAACTCGCTATTCCGACTGTTAGGATCGTGGCGAAGAACAGGACCAAATTAATGATCCTTCGAGGTTTGCCGAGGTTCGGCTTGGGAAATATAGAGATGACAAGTTTGTCATCAATCCTCCTAATCTTTGCCATGAGGTTGTGATTGGACAAATCGTGCAGCAGTTCCCTGAACTTATCTTTCATCGGTTCTTGGACAACTATGAATGTGGGCAAGCCTTGGACATCAACATAAGCATCTCTTAGGGTAAAGCGATATTCAACCATGTTACGCAATGACCCGAAATCCACTTGGAAGGATGGCGGGCGCGGCTCAGCTGCCTGGGGCGTTTCGGTGGTCACTCAATTGTCCTTCTGGTTTTCTGCGCCTACTGGAAGATCGTCATTTAAACAATTCTCAGAACCGTCGTGCGAAAACGCAGATAATATCATATAGTCCAACGGCTGCATGGAAAAGTCGAGAAGCCCTTTGCTGATTCAGAAAGACTATACACTCCGCCGCTTTAGCCCTTCAGACCTTGAAGCGGTCATCAACATTAACCGCGTCTGCCTCCCTGAAAATTACGCTGCCTACTTCTTCATTGACACTTTCAACACTTTACCAGAAACCTTCATTGTGGCTGAGTCTCAGGCGCGGGTCGTGGGCTATATAATGTGCCGATTGGAACACGGTTTCTCAGACTTGAAGAAGCTCAGGTTCGCGAGAAAAGGGCATGTCATTTCGGTGGCAGTTATGCCGGACTTCTGGAACCTGGGAATTGGGAACTCACTTGTGGAACAAGCGTTATCGGCGCTGTCGGTACACAATGCTGATGAGTGTTACTTGGAGGTCAGGCTCAGTAACATGGAGGCCATCAATCTATACAAGAAAATGGGGTTCGAGATCGTCCGTACGATTCCCCACTACTATTTTGATGGTTTCGACGCCTACGTTATGGCGAAGGCGCTCAGCTGACTCCCCAACAAGCCAATGGCGACACCCACTTGTGAAGGTCATCGCCGAACAGGTTCAGGGTGTATCGTTACGATTGCATTGTTGATCTTCTGCCTGATCCCTTCTTCGATACGTGAAATCATCGTGTGTATTTCTGAGATAGGTGCGTCGCCGGTGAAAAGGCAGTGCACGTTGATGTGTAACTTGTCGCCGGTTGTATAGATTGTAATCGCGCTGATTTGAAGTACGTCTGGGTAACCTTGAATCACGGACCTAATCTTCTCGGACACGTATCTGTCGTCAACCAACGCGCCCCTCGCACTTTCAGCCATCGATGGTTCAAGGTGGACTGTAACTTGGCGAACTTCCGGAACCGAATTTTCAATCCCTCTTTCAATGGACTCCGCTATCCCATGCGCCTTCTCAAGGGGCAATGAAGGGTCAACCTGAACGTGAAGTGTCACGTACAACCCGTTGCCAATTCTCGTCACCGATAGATTGTGAAGCCCCCGGGCACCTTCAACTTTCCCGGTTGCGTCCCGGATCTTCAATTCAAGCGGGACATCCCATTCCAGCGGTTCCAGATGAATCAAGATCGACGATTTGCCGAGAAGTTTCCCAAGGTTGTTTTCAATCTTTGAAGCGATTGTATCTGCATCTGTGATTCCCGCGAATGGTGAGACAGCAACCACGGCATCGACGTACGTTACCTCGCCGACACGCCTGGCACGGAGTTCCTTGATTTTGAGCACCTCGACAGTTTTGCGAATTTCGCCCATGATTGACTGAACAAGTTTTCCAGAGACGGCGTCACTGAGGTCGAGTATCGATGCGTGGATCAGTCGAGTGCTCAGATAGCCGAGCATCGCTGCGAGTACGAGTGAAATAGCTGTGTCTCCAATCAGGTAACCAAAGCTGGCCAACCCCAAAGCGACGAAGACGAGTGAGGTCGAAAAGAAATCCGATATTGCATGGTAAAGGTCAGCGCGGACCGATAGGCTTCCAGTTTTCAATGCGGCGGTCAAAACTCCTATCCTTAGGATGTCTATGCCGATCGTGTAAGCCGCCGCAGCATAGCCCAACGCACTAGGGTGAATTGCACTTCCAACGCTCAATCGAAAAGCGGCTAGGGCTACGATCCCGATTGCTAGGAGAAGAAGTATAATTCCGCCCACGAGAGCGCCTAGCGATTCGAATTTTCCATGACCGTAAGTATGGTCTTCATCTGCAGGTTTCAAAGATAAACTCGTCGCGACGAGCAGGATCAAAGTCGATAGTGCATCAAATGAGGCGTGGGCGGAATCGCTTAGCAGAGCCATGCTTCCGGTACGGATTGCGGCGAAGCTTTCTACCACTATTACTGAGACGATTCCGACTAGAGACACCTTAAGTGCTCTAGTCTTCGTGATCCTTGGCATCGATGTAAACGCGACTGGGTCGAAGGTTGGCGGGTTTAAGGGTTTATCGGAGAATTTCTTGTTCGGAGGTCATCTGATACGGTAACTCAGGGCCACGCCGTCTCCCAGTGGAACGATTATGCTGGACAGCCTCGGGTCCCCGAAAATGCGTTTTGTGTATTCCATGATGCCGCGTACACCTTCCCTCTCCTTGTCGCCTCGAACAGTCGCACCGCTCCATAGCATGTTATCTGCCAAGATTGTGCTTCCGGTTCCGGTGAGCCTCAGAGCATGATCTAAGTATGCGGGATATTCGTCTTTGTCGGCGTCAATGAAGACTAAATCGAATGGCCCATTCATATTGTGAAGCATGTCGAGGGCTGGTCCATGATGAATCTCAACGCGTCCTTCCAGACCAGCCTTTCCTATGACATTCCGGAGAACCTCTACGACTTTCGGGTTGACTTCAATCGCGTGCAATGTTCCCTTATTGCCCATGCCTTTCATGAACCAGAGCGCGCTGTAGCCGGCACCAGAACCAATTTCGAGGACACTTTGAGGGCTAGTCATTCTAGCCAGTAACTCTAGGAAGCGACCTCTTGTTGGATCGATTGGAAAGACGCCCTGTTCCCTTAGTTCCTGCGATTTTCCATAGACCCATTTCTGAAGCCCAGAGTCTCCCCCAACGAGCCGCTGGACATAGCCCAAGACTTCTTCGTACTCCATTAAGTTCACCTAGCAACAATCGTCGTAGAAACCGCAGTTCCTGCATCTCGACCTGGTCTTGCTACCCGAAACGAACTCAAGAGGACCACCGCAACTCGGACAGCTCATAAACTCCATACCTATCCCGATTGACCACCAGTTTGAAAACTCGACACTCATAAGAATTAGTTCCGACCGTGCAGAGGAAATATTATCTTGCTCGTCCGCATTTGCCATTATTGGGTGAACGGGTTGGTTAAGAAGTGCTTAGCCTGCGGAGCCGAGAACAGAAACGAAGCCAATTACTGTTTGAAATGCGGGCGATCAGTCGTAATTCGACCCGCCCACTTTGTTCGTGAAGCAGAGGCCCCTTCCCCTACTCCAGTCCTGCCCATTGGACGGCCGGAAGGATGCGTTTACCATCCGTGGCTTGCGAGTCAGTTCAAGTGCTCGATGTGCGGCGCGCCGATTTGCATGAGCTGCATACGGTACGAATATCGAAATGTCTACTGCCCAGTCTGCCACGCACGCAACTTCCCACCCAGACTCACCGTGCCGTTCGTCCGTGGACCAGCGTTGCTCTACCAAAACTACCCGTACTGGCGCAAAACCCTTAGCTGATTCAGGAAGCTTCGGCTTCAGAAGCCTACCGACTGGATTTCGGCCTGATGAAGAAGTAGAGAGCAATTATCCCTGCAAGTGCTGTAGGCAGGTACACAATCATAACTTCGAAATCTATTGCCAGAAATGCGCTCTGCAATAGGCGCATGGTTAGGATCGAGACGGAGACTACCAGAAGGATCAAGAACGCGAAAAGCCAGAGCCTTCTCTCGTTCTCTGAATTTGGCGAAGCTGCCAAACTATAATTCCGCTTCTTCACGTTCGCCCTCAAGAAGTGTTTTGAGCGGAATGTTCAAGCTGGTCCCGTCGGGCAGTGCTCTTCGAATACTAATCGGAAGCGCACCTTCTTGAAGTTCAAGTTCGGCAAGTTCTATAGGGGACTTAATTGATTCGGGTACGTCCAAGAGTACGGGGGCGCCCATGGAAATTTGTAGAGCTCGCGCACCCACGATCCGAGCACGTTCAAAACGTGTTAGTTTTTTCGGACCGATAAGCTGAATTGCAGCTTTCCTATGACTCGCCTTCTCCTTCTTCTTTGGCACTTTCTTCGGGCCCCTTGGGCGCTCCGCCTACCTTCGACTTTGAGGACGCTATGATATCGTCGATCCTCAGGATCATCGCAGCGGCTTCGCCAGCGGATTTCAGAGCTTGTACCTTTACTGCGAGGGGCTCATAAACTTCGAGTTTTGAGAGATCCGCTACGTTTCCTTTGAATGGATCAATACCTACCCACTTTGCTTTGGCGGCTTTAGCTTGGTGCTTCGACCTCACTTCCATTAGAGAGTCAATTGGGTCCATGCCAGCGTTTTCCGCTAGGGTCATTGGAATAACCTCCAGTGCCTCCGCGTAGGCTTGAACTGCCAATTGCTCCTTCCCCGACAGCTTTTGAGCATAACCCCTGAGCATTCTGGCCACTTCGGCCTCAGGAGCTCCTCCACCCGCAACCACTAGAGGTTCAACAACGACATCGCGTACAACGCATAACGCATCGTGAATAGCGCGCTCCGCTTCATCCACCACCCTTTCAGTCCCGCCCCGAACCAGGATACTGACGGCCTTCGGGTTCCTACAGCCTTCCACAAACGTCATCTTATCATCAGAAACTTTCCGTTCCTCGACCAAATTCGCCCGTCCCAGGTCGGAAGACTTCAAGTCTTCGAGTTGTGTAAGGATTGTTGCGCCTGTCGCTTTGGCAAGGTTCTCCATGTCCGATTCTTTGACACGCCTAACGGCCAATATGTTCTTCTTGGCCATGAAATGTTGCGCAACATCGTCGATACCTTTCTCGCAGATGACCACGTTGGCCCCGCTTGAGGAAATTTTGTCAACCATTTCCCGAAGGATTTTCTCCTCCTCGTCGAGGAAGCCTTTCATCTGATTCGGGTCCTTGATGTTGAGTTTAGCATCGAACTCGGTCTTCTCTACCTCCAACGGGCAATTCAGCAGAGCAATGTGAGCATTCTCGACGCGGTGGGGCATTCCGGGGTGAACGACTTCCTTATCGAGCACAATACCCTGAATCAGTGCAGTGTCGGTGAGTGAGCCGCCTGGCTTTTTTTCGACCTTAATGTCATCGATATCAGCTTTGAAGTCGGTACCCGACTTTTCAGTCACCTGTAGAACGGCCTTCACGGCAAGCTCCGCAGCGAAGTCCTTGTGTTCGGCCAGCAGTTTGCTCGCGAGGGCAACTTTGGCGATTTTCTTCAGCATTACTTTGTCAGTGGGGCTGACTTTCACGGCGATCTTCCGTAGGAATTCAAGTGCCTTTTCATTGGCAATCTGGTAGCCGTCAACGATCACTGTTGGGTGGACATCCTTGTCCATCAAGGCTTGGGCTTTAGATAATAGCTCGCCAGCGAGAACCACTGCCGTAGTTGTTCCGTCTCCCACTTCGTCATCCTGTGTCTTAGCTACTTCCACCATCATTTTTGCGGCAGGATGTTGGACATCCATCTCGTCAAGTATCGTCGCGCCGTCATTGCTGATGGTGACGTCCCCAAAACCATCGACAAGCATCTTATCCATCCCTTTGGGACCAAGGCAGGATCTGACCGATTCCGCAATCACCATTGCGGCCATAATATCGGCATGCTGAGCTTCTCGGCCTTGGGTGCTGGAAGTTCCTTCTTTGAGTATCTGCGCCCGTTGCCCACCGATAATTGCAGACAAAACTAAAAGCCTCCGCTACACCGAACAACTCTCCAACAAAAACAACTTCATATAAGGCTTCTGTTAGCCGGCTCTGGTACCTTGGCGTTTGGTCGGTTAGCTGGTTTTGGCTGTTACTTATCGTTTGGTGAGGGAATTTTGGACGGGCTCCTCCACACCGCACAGGTGACGGAATGACTGCGCGTTCACAGTGCCTCTAACGTCTTCAGCTGGATTGCTATACAGTTCTACTTCGATTTCCCCAAAACCAAAAGGGTGTTTTCACCTCGGCCATTCCCCATTTGCCATTCCATCCATTCCCTGCCATGTCTAGAAACACTTTTAGATGGACGTTCGGGTAGCAGCGAACGCGGCTTCGGGACGATTATCGTGCGCGACTTAATCCGAATAAACCAGCCCATTATCGGCAAAGAAGAGATTGATGCCGCGACTGAAGTCTTGAAGAGCGGAATTCTGACCGAAAAGAGTGGGATGGGCCCTAGAGTCCTTGAATTTGAGAAGGACTTCGCGCGTTATGTTGGGGCCAAGCATGCTGTGGCTTTGAATACTGGAACGGCAGCGCTTCATACAGCCGTACTGGTCGCGGGCGTTAAGTCTGGAGATGAAGTAATCGTCCCGTCATTTACATTTCACGCAACGGCGGAAGTGGTCCTGATGGCGGGGGCTGAACCAGTTTTCGCCGACATAGACCCAGACACATACACAATAACGGCCGAGACCGTCGAGGCCGTAATGACGCGGAATACGAAAGTGATCATGCCGGTTCATCTTTACGGGTTGCCAGCGGATTTAGACCCCTTGAAGAAACTTGCCAGAGAACGCGGCGTTACCTTGATTGAGGATGCGGCGCAGGCACACGGAGCGGAGTACAATGGGTCGAAGATCGGGTCTATCGGTGACATGACCTGCTTCAGCATGTACGCGGGTAAGAACATGACCACCGGCGAGGGGGGCATGGTCACAACGAACGATGACGACTACTCCGAAAGGTTACGTATGGTTAGGTCCCACGGCGAACAACGCCCCTATTGGCCAGTGACAGTTGGAAACAATTACAGGATGACTGAACTGCTTGCTGCGGTGGGAGAGGCGCAGTTGAAGAAACTCCCCTCTTTCTTGGAGCGTAGAAGAAACAATGCCCAGTTTTTCGACGAGAAGTTTGGGGTGCTTGGAAAAGTGGTGCCCCCGAAAGAGCCTGAGGGTAGGAAAAGTGCGTGGTATCTGTATACGTTGAGGTTGCGTGGGGCGAATGCTGGGAAACGTAACAAGGTTATCGAAAAACTTCGGTCAAGGAACATTGAGGCGGCGGTCTACTATGAGTCCCCGTTGCATCTGCTACCGTTGTACCGTGAACGATCTACTTCACGCCGTCCTCTACCTGAGACAGAGAAAGCTTGCAGGCAAGTCTTCTCCCTACCGGTGCACCCGAAGCTCGCAGAACCCGAGCTGGAATATATTTTCGATACAGTGAAGCGGGTTCTAACGTGACTTCTGGGTTACCAGAATAGGGACCGAACGCAGGATTTCATCCAAAGTCGATGTTGGGTGCAATGCACCCCCTCAAGATAGTGCAGACAGGAGCGCGTGTCAGCATTGCCGGCGAATATCGCTCTCTCTCAGAGCATTTCGACTTGCATGCTACTTGAAGCGTTTGCTCAAGAGTTCTTCTAGGTTCGGCGAGCCCAACTCCTCGAGCTCATATCTAGCGCGAACCGCTGGTTTGTTCAAGTTCATCACTTTCCGCAGGTCAATTGGAGTTCCCACAACTACAGCGTCACATGGTGTGGCGTTGATTGTTTCTTGGAGCTCTTTGATCTGGTGTTCACCGTAGCCCAACGCAGGTAGCACATTTGCCAAGTGCGTGAACTTCTCGTATGCTTTTTGGATTGAGCCTACGGCAAATGGTCTCGGGTCCACAATTTCACTTGCGCCAAAGGTCTGAGCTGCTATGGTACCCGCTCCATACGGCATGCCTCCGTGAGTGACCGTTGGGCCGTCTTCGATCACGAGAACGCGTTTACCTTTCACGATTTCAGGGTTATCGAGTGTCACGACCGAAGCCCCCATGATTATGGTTGCTTTTGGATTGACTTCTTGGATGTTTTTCCGCACGGTCTCGACATTTTTCGGGTCAGCCGTGTTAACCTTGTTTATGACGACAACATCAGCCATCCTAATGTTGGCTTCTCCAGGGTGATAGGTAAGCTCATGATTCGGTCGATAGGGGTCAGCGACGA
Organism: Bathyarchaeia archaeon; assembly: GCA_049586635.1. Lineage (GTDB taxonomy): Archaea > Thermoproteota > Bathyarchaeia > 40CM-2-53-6 > 40CM-2-53-6 > FEN-987. The sequence continues at coordinate 7,991 of JBAVCK010000014.1, read as the reverse complement.
CTATTTGTAGATCTGGTTTGTAGAATGGTAGGTCATTGTTGCCTCCGTCCCAAATGATTACGTCGGCTTCCTTCTCGGCTTCGTGTAGAATACGTTCATAATCAACTCCAGCGTAGATCACCATACCTCTAGCTACGTATGCCTCGTATTCTTCACGTTCTTCGATTGTACATTGGTACTTGTCAAGGTCTTGGAACGTGCCAAAGCGCTCACAAATCTGCTTGGACAAGTCACCATAAGGCATCGGATGCCTTACAGCGACAACACGGTAGCCTCGATCCTGCAAGATCTTGCAGACTTTGCGGGATGTTTGACTCTTACCAGAACCTGTCCGCACAGCGCAAATCGAAACCACAGGCTTCTTTGACTTGAGCATAGTGTTGGACGTACCCATTAAGCGGAAATCAGGTCCGGCAGCGATGACCGCAGAACCCTTGTGCATCACATATTCGTGCGATACATCACTGTACGCAAAAACTACCTCTCCGACTCCATGTTTTCGAATAATGTCCAGTAATTGTTCTTCAGGGCGTATTGGAATTCCCTTTGGATATAGTGAGCCTGCCAGTACACGGGGATAAGTACGACTCTCTATTCCTGGAATCTGAGTCGCCGTGAAGGCCACAACTTCATACGCTTTATTGTGGCGGTAGAACACATTGAAATTATGAAAATCTCTACCCGCGGCACCCATTATGACAACTTTTACAGGAAAATTCTTCGGTGAATTTCGAATTCTTCTGGATGACTGACGAGTCTTCCGCGCACGATTTGGCTTCTTCATAGACATTCTCAGCATTCAGCGAACGAGTTTCGGTGGCTCCTTAAATTATTTGACTTTCATACCTGAATCTGGTAGGACTTGCGCTCCATATGAGAACTTCTGGACGTTCGCGGAGAGCGATGTCAACAATTTGCTCAAGGAAATTCTCGAATATTGAAACAAGATAAGTTAGGCTCATATTTCTTATGAAATCGTTGAACTTAGGAGGAAGCGGCCTGTTGTCCGCTTTCAGCGCTCAGGCTCGATTCCAGGAAGTAGGAGCAGTTCTTGTTATCCAAGACGAGTCCTTGTAATGGGAAATATGTGAATTCTTCACCTGTTTTGTGTGTGTATTATCACGGTGCGAACGGTTCCACTCAATTCGTGTAACCTGTTGGGCGGCTGGAAACCCGTATTAGTTATCCTTTTTGTAAGAAAACTACACATTTAGACGTATTTTGGCTTAAACGGAAGGGCACGCCCAACTTTAAAGAACAGAGGGCGAAAAGGGATTTTCCACAGATTAATGGTTTTACTGAGGAAAAATTCATGTCTACCAGTTCTTCACCGGCTCCTGAACCTTCTGTTAAACCACCGGAGAGCGATGTAAGTCGTTACAAGGTTAGGTTGGTTGTAGAGGATTACGGCGTGGCCGAGGGTGAATTGATTCGATTTCAAAGCCCAATCACTGTTGACAACTTGGCGAAGGCATTACCCTTCGAAGGTCGCGCGGCAAGGTGGAAGGAAGAAATCTATTTTGAGACTCCTGTGAAGTTGGGGGTTGAGAAACCAAAGAGCAACGTTGACGTTGGAACTATCGCTTATTGGCCCATGGGCTCGGCGCTGTGCATCTTCTACGGTACAACGCAGCCATATAGCCCTGTCAATCTAGTTGGAAAAATCGCAAGTAACTTAGAGATGTTCGCGAAAATAAAGAGTGGCACGAAAATACGGGTTGAGAAAGTTTAGGCCGCGGCCAACTTGTAGACTTTGATCCTCGCATTACCGCCGACAGATTTCACCATTCGGCGACGTTCCAGCTCCTCGAGGATATCCCTGGCAACACTGATCCTGACGTTGAACTGGGAAGCTATGGCGTAGGGTGTGAGCGCACCCATTTTAGAGAGTTCACTTGTGAACTTGGCGTCTTCGAAGTTCGGAAGCCCTATTCCTGCGGTCTTCTTCTCGGCAACGGTCTTACCCTTCGATTTCTTTGCTGGTTCAGGCTTCTTAGCAGTGTCTTGCTGAACCTGCTGCTTTTCCATTTGTGCTATGCTCTTCTTCTTGGCCCCACCCAATAGAAACCACTGGTAGCCGGCTACAAATGCAGCTAGATAAAAATCTTGGTCTAGGAGTTGACATATTCCAAGTAATGTGGCCGAGGGGACCGGCCCATGGAATCCACAGCCATTCCATGTCCAGATCGAGTATGGAACATGTTCCAGAATGGCCGATAGTTAGCAGCGTGCTGGTGCCTCAAGCACGAGGCTCCTCCATTGGATAATGGACCGGTGTTAAGCTCGACAGAATAAGGCGATTATTTGGGGAAAATTGGCATGTCCTTCACGTCGACGATCTTTGCGTAGAAGAATTTGGCGTCGCTTGTGCTGTTTGAGTATTCAACCTTCTCGCCAGTGGGTTTGACGGCGATATATTTTACGAACCCCTTTTCAGGTGCCTCGTCTTGGGACACGTAGAAGAAGACTGGCAGCGCGTCCGCTTCGTAGTAGTGTTCGAAGGGAATGCACGTGCCGATAATATGTTTCTTTCCTCGCATGAAATGCCACAGCGGGAACAACGTTCCTTCCCTTATTGAGAGCGGGAGCAAGATTCTAGCGATTGACTTGAGGCCTTCAACCTCTGCCAGCATAGGGTGCGGCAGCTCTGGTGATTCGCCGTCTAAGCTTTTCGCAAACGCTTCTGGCAAGGTTTTCAACTCCACGAACGAGGCGTATCGGAAACGAGTGTCATCCACGTCGTCGGTGAACATCCACTCTTCGCCCTTCACTGAGTCGCTTCTGTACGCGAGGAACGCCCTGGGCGGAGTGTCAGAATAAGCGTAGGCAAGTATTGGGATGTCTCCTTCCCAGTACATGTAAGCGGTAAACAATCCCAAGACATGCTTTCCTCTATGCTTGAAGTACCAAAGGATTTGTGAGCCGTCGGTCAAGGCAAGTGCGAGCCGCGCGAAAGCCTGCATACTTGTAACATAGACAGGGACTGGCGGCTTGACTGACTCCATCTAACACACCGTTTCAGCTAGACACAGGGTTAGGAATAATTAAGCTTGCGAAGGGCCAGTTTCAAACGATGGCGGTGAACGAATTGATTCCAAGAGCTATTGGATGCCAGCCAACTAGCGAAACAGATCGTCTTCCTCGGGTCTGACCAAGTCGCGAGCTGAACCCGTCCCGTGAACGTAATCGACGCCTTTGATGATTGCGACCGGCACCCCATCGCTCTTTCTCATGGCCAATTCAGCGGCCGAGGCCAATTCGTCTGCTACCGCCATTTGGGTTACGTTGAGAACGTAGCTGAACATGTCTTTCGATCCCCTGTAATCGACGATAGGGGGCAACCCGTCAACACCAATCGCCACGTTCACTTGGCCAATTCGCCAGGCGCGGCCGAAAGTGTCTGAGATTATCACACCCACATCGACTCCGGTTAGCTGTCGAATACGTTGCCTTATTTCGCCGGCTGACTTGTCGGGATCCACAGGGAGTACAACGACCGCATCCGGATCTTCGACGTTGGACTTGTCGACGCCAGCGTTTGCACAGACGAACCCGTGTTCAGTCTGTACGATAATGTGGGGGCCCTTCAACCGTACGATTTTCGCGCTTTCTCTAAGGATGGTTTCAACGTGCCTAGGATCTTTCCCGCTGGCCTTTGAGATTTCCTCAGCCTTTGCGGAGGGCTTTATCGTCTTCAGGTTGACGACCCTCCCCTCAGCCTTTGACACAATTTTCTGAGCGATTACTACGATGTCATGCTCAGAGATTTGCACGCCTTCCTCTTTGGCGGCCTTAACAATTTGATCGGCTATGTTATCGCCGCGTTTGATGAGCGGGATTTTTCTAAGCCCGATTATTTGAATCAAGGTGTCTACCCGCCGAAGAAGGATTCTAGTTTTTTCACGCCTGCCAAATCCTCGAATTCTACCCCTAAAGCGTCAAGTACCTGCTCAAACGTGCCGCGTATGTATTCGACGTATTTCTCCGAGTCGACCTCGTCGAGTCTCGCGAGTTGTACCGGTTTAACTCCGGACTCACCCCGAACTTTCACGAAGGAGACGATGTCACCTGATTTCATTTCAGCCCCGGCTTGCTGTAATTGCCTAGCTGCTTTGACATGCTGCGGGGTGGTTTTGGTGTAATGTTCTGGGGTTCTGCTCATCATCATTGAGAAGGCCAGCTCATGGAGCGTGTATTCCTTGCTTCGAAGTTTCACGAGGCACCTTTTCACAATTTCAGTGATTTTGGTTTTCGCTATGCCGATGTCTTCTGGGGATTTGACTTCGCTCAGAGTTGAAACCATTTGGTAGAAAGCGGTATGCAAGAACTCGGGTATATGCCTCTTCTTCCCAGTCAAACCTTTGATGTCCACGCTTCCATCAGGGAGCACGCCGAAGTAGTTTTTCTTCCTTGAGCTTAGGGCTAGGTAGCGATAGTTCTTGTCAATCTCTAACTCCATTCTCAGTTGGTCGCGGGACCATTCAATTAGTTTGCTTAGCGCCTTCGTATCTTGGCCTTGCAGGAATATGGAATCTGTATCCCCGTAAAAAACCTCCAAGTTTAGTTCCTGAGCCTTCTGCAATGCTTGGGTTATGACGTGGCGGCCTATTGCGGCTGTAGCCTCGGCGACAGGAGGGCAATACAACGCAAAATTGTCAGCCCCGAACACACCGTAGCTCTGTCCAATCCATCCAAATTTGCTGTTTCTCCCAGCGTACACGATGTGGTTGTCCTGGGCGGTCACACAATACACGTCCAGCTTGTGGACTGGTGTCAGCCTGAAATGCTGACTGCGCAAGACATGATGACGGCGTCCGAATAGTTTGATTCGGTAAATGGTGCGTCTGCCTCCAAGTGTCTCAGGCCTTATCGTAGATTCGATGCCGAGGGTAAACGCTAAGTGTTGAAAATCCGCCGCGAGCCTTTTGGAAATTGTTGAGTAATATGCTCGCTTGATGTTGCCGTCGCCAAGCATCATGCTGCGAAAGAGCGACTTTCGCAGGTCCAACGGAGCAGCAAACACGAACGCGGGGAGCCGTTTCTTGCTGCTGTGAGTTCCTATCTCACTGGCAAAGAATTCCGCGAACAGCCGGGAACTGAACGCAATACCGTGAGGCCCTACTCTTGGTTTGTAGCCGAGATTCTTGATTGCTCTTGCTATCAGAGTGCGGTTCCTGCCGTGCTTATGCAATTGCGTTATCGCAATTCTTGCGAGCTTGTATCCTCTCTTATTGGAGCCTGATTGGACGCTTCCCTCAGAGACATACCACCCCATTAGTTCGTAGAAGGCTAGGGGATCAAACTCCCAAGGACCACTGCTACCATGACCCTCGAAGTTCCGAACGCGTATGCGGCAGCGATATGTTTGCTCGAATTTCCCCGGAGAATCCGCGACCGAGTCGACCAATGACTTTCTCGTCTTGTAATATCTCCCACCTTTACAGCGCTCAAGCTGTGAAACGAATGGGTAATGAGAGAAACGCGATGTCTGTGAGAACATACGTTCCCAAGCCCGATTGGGATGTATGTTGACCAGCGACTCCTTAGTTGGAACGTAATCCCAAAGGCTGATGCGTTCAAATGATCCACCGTCATTAGCACTCGCGACAGCTGCGTGGCGGTAGAGGTACCTCCTCGTTTGCTTTTTCGCCTCTGCTAACGCGTAATTCTTTGAGAACCGTATCATATCTCCTCGGTTTGTGCTAGATCGTAGACCGACGTAGAGCTTGTGATTATCTGTAACTTGCCAATCCACGTGCCGACTTTTTACTTCGACGAGAGACCCATCGTACGTGTAGTGCTGGCACTCGACGATCGGCTTCACTTCGACCTGTCCCGATTTCTCGTTCAGCGTGTATACCAAATCGCCTACTTTGAAGTCCGTTATTTTACGAGGACCCGTGGGTGTGAGGACCTCCGTGTCAGCCGTGAAACACGCGTTCAATTCGACTTTCAAAGCGTCGGATACGACTTTGTACCAACTTTGCACGTTTCTTGGTAGGGTACGGTCCTTTGACCTGACTTTGTACCTGCCAACTCGGAGATCCCTAAGCGAACCGATCAGTAAGCTCTCAAGCCCCCGTTTCTTCTTGCAAACCCAGTGTGGGGTTCCTGGAACCAGGTTTCTCTTACAATCATCATGCGGGCACCGAACGGTCTCATAGCCGAGGTTCCAGACTTTAATGATCGAAGGGTACAGAGACGCAAAGTCGAGGACGGCGACGTTAAAGTGCACGCCTGGCTTGGGCTCCACAACGATAGCACCTTTGTACTTCTTGCCTTTAATGACCGCTTCTGTTGTCGTTTGGCCTTTGACTTCGAGAATTTCGTCCTTTCTGGGTATCAAGTATCCGCGCTTGCGGTGATGGCAGAACATTATGCTTCGAATCCAACCCGAGACGCCCTGCCTCGAGACATCATCCAAAGTCATGTAACTGATTCTCGAAATCGCTGTCATCAACTTCATCACCAAGTCTTCGTTGAATGAGGTTAGGTTGAGAACGATTTCGGAGTCACGGTAACAATAGGCCGCCAGTTGTCTGTATGATGCTTTCGACACTGATTCTATCTCCACCTTTGGAGTGCCGATCAGCGCTTCACCGACAGCGTCCAACGTGTTCTCGCGGTATTTCTGGCCGAATGCGTAAATCTGAATGGACCTGTTGAAGAAGAACTTGTAAAGGTCTATGTGAACCCCATACCTGAGAAACGCAACATCTCGTCCCAACTCAATCGGAATTTCTTCATTCCTGAAACCCAACCTTTGGGCGCGATGGTAGAGGTACTTTAGGTCGAAATCGTCGCCGTTGAATGTGACTACAATAGGATATTCCAAGAAGTTTTGGAAAAGGGCTAACAGCAATTCCACTTCGGAGTCATAGAACTCCAGTTTAACGGCTGGAGGCAGCGGAGATTCTCCGTCTGATACTCCCTCTCTCCGGAGTAACAGAACCCGGCTCACTCCATCTGACCCCACAAGGCTTGCGCAAATCACCTGTTGTTCCGATAATTCGGGATCGGGAAGACGTGACTCTACTGTCTGGTGTACTTCAATGTCGACCGCAACTCTGCGGTACTGCGGCACGGGGCATTCGAGTAGCCTTGTCCATTCCTTGGCGAGCTCTTTGTATTCATCAGATTCTTCTTGAAACAGTCCTTCAATTTCCTTACTTGCTTGCTCTGGAAGTTCGTACTTGACTGGCGTGAGGCGTTTCTCTTTGAGTTCGTACATCATTCCGGGTTCGAGGCCGCGGTCGTAAATGTAGTTCTCGACATACTTTATGTCAGCCTCCCAGGCAGTTATTGAGTCTCGGATGGATCCAGTGGGCTTTCCGCCGATTGTTAGGGGGTCTTTTGCAACGATTTTCGTCACTCTTACCTGTTGACTTCTGAGTGCATCGAATTTCTCTTCCTCTTCGAAATGGTCGAAGCCTAGGTTCTTTGCCACTGCATCGACTTTCTGAAGTTCGTTGATCGATTGCTTGCTGTAACAGTAGGGCTTGTGGCCGGAATCATCGAACCAGAAATATATCTTATGCGACTTTGGCTCGTAAAGGCGCAGGAAACACTTCTTGAGGCCCCCGTCATAACCTATGGAGATTAGATACGATGGTGGAATTGTCGGAGGCGCTGCGGGAGAGAAAAGTAAGCTCTGCCGGTTCAGAAGCGGCTTCGGTGCTGGCTTCACCTCAACGGGTTTTTCGATGAAGTAGCTTTCAAGTGTCTTCGCCGTTTGCCAGGCCTCCGGAAAACCGCCTAGGATGCTTACTGTTCCTACTAAATAGTATTGCAATCTCGTTGCAGTTACGCTCGCACTAAATAACTGCGCAGATGAATAGCGCGCAGGGTGCTGGCGTGGCCCTGATGAAAGATTCGCTCGCCGTAGCAATCGAAGCTCTCAGCTGGATGGCCTACACAGGCCTCGGCGAAAGAACTGCCCTATTCAGAGCCGCTGACCAGATGAAGGTCAAGAACTCGGCTGAACTTCGCCA
>JBAVCK010000013.1:0-4307 GCA_049586635.1 Bathyarchaeia archaeon | reverse complement strand
AGTGACGGGAACTTGCGAAAGGCCTATATGACTTCCAAATCGCTGCCACAGAGATCCATTATCGTCGTCAATAGATGTCTCGCGTCTGGCCGATGAGTTCGGGGCGGATATCGGAATCCTCCTCCCTATCCTCGATGCGGGCGAATTGCTCGGACTCGTCAAGAGCGAGAAGGGAGAAGTTTCTCTCACCGAGTTTGGATTAAAGTTCCAAAAGACATCTAAGAACAAAATCCGAATCATCAGAGAACAACTTTCAAGGATTGAGCCGTTCAAGACGGCCTTGGAGTTATCGTCAAAGAAGAGATTCATCTCGGCGGGTGAGGTAGCTGAGGAGTTGACTCGAAGAGACATTCGTTGGCATCACGAGCCTGAATTGAATGAGGCATTAGTGAAGGCGATGTTGATTCATTGGGCGATCTACGCAGGTTTGCTCACATACGACGGCAAAACGGGAAAGTTCCAGAAGGCGTGAAGCAGTACCCAAAGTCGCCTACGGCAATTCCCGCATGATTCCTTCACCAGTCTTATATTGAGCACCCTCCCAATGCGAAAGTGTGAAGATAGTTGGCCTTAGTCGGTTATGAATGGCTCATCGTCGTAGCCATTCTCCTCGTCGTCTTCCTCTGGGGACCACAGAAGCTACCGGAGCTAGCTAGGTCAATTGGACTCGCTAAGAAAGAGTTCGAGAAAGCAGCCAAAGAGGTATCGTCTTCGACGACCACCGGTACTACTGAGACAAGCCCCGACCCTCTCATAACCGCCGCTAAGAACCTAGGAATCGTCACTGAAGGAAAAACCAAGGAAGAGATTGCCAGAGAGATTGCGGACCGAACGGCGAAAAAGTAGCACTCACCGAATCATACTTACGCCGAGGGCTCCGACGAAGCAATTACAAAGAAAAACTAGCTGTGCGCTTGGACCGTCTGCTCCATGAGTGGAAAGGTGGTAGAGCCCGAGAGGGCTGGCACTATTTATGAACACCTTTCTGAACTAGCCTCCAGGCTGAAGATAGTACTCTATTCGCTCTTCATAACAACAACAATCTTCATGGTTTTTCCCGCCAATCCATCCTTCATCAAAAACCCGTTCGCCTTCTACGACCCTTTGATCTCTCTCGTGCTACGACAAGTCGTCAACGATGTTCTTCCTACCGGCATTCAGCTCATCGCGGGCGAATTCACAGCACCCCTAGAAATCTACCTTATCGCCTCCGTGCTTCTCGGAGTAGCGGTCAGCTCCCCCGTTATCGCCTACGAGATCTACAGGTACATCGATCCCGCACTCTATCCCGAAGAACGAAAGGCTGTCTACCCGTTCGTGATCTCCTTCACCATCCTATTCCTGATTGGAACAGTGTTTGGATACAAAATCCTCGCACCCTTCATGCTCTGGGCCATGTTACCTTTCTTCAGGCTAACAGGCGCTGTGCCAATAATTTACGTCATGGACTTCTACAGCTTGGTATTCATCACGACATTGACAACAGGCTTCTCCTTCACGATGCCGGTATTCTTTGTTCTCCTCGTTAGATTTGGCATAATCAAAACGAGTTATGTGACCACGCGCCGCCGTTACATCTACGCTGCACTCTACATCATCACGGCTGCTATAACGCCCGATGGTGGCCCAATAGCTGATTTGGCACTGTTCGTTCCCATGGCGATTCTGCTCGAACTCGCTGTGTTCTTCGGGAAACGATATGAAAAAAACTCGGAAGTATTGTACCGGCCAGTCGAAGAAAAGACAAGCTACATAAAATGCAGGTTCTGCGGAGCGCTCCTCAGCGACAGGTTGGGATTCTGTCCTAAATGTGACAGAGCGCAGGTCTAAAGCCAAACAACAACGGTGAGTTGGGCAATGGAAACCGGACGAGGCGCTTTTATCACCGACGCCTATGTAATCTTTCGAAGTCGAATCAGGGTGGATTCGCCTTCCCTATGAATAGGGGGTAGCCTATGCCAATCCCGTTACTGGAACGTTCCTCGAAAGAGATTTCCAACCGGATTAAGGGAGCTATTGAAGAGGTGCCAGAGGTCAGGGGTTGTCGTCAAGTCAGTGTCAGGATGACCGGGAAGAGGCTTGACATTAGCGCACACGTACTCCTCGACAGCAGCCTCACATTCGACGAAGTTCATAGAATCGTCTCAGTTATCGAAAGAAGGATAAGAAGTAAGGCTCAACGCATCGCCCGCATAACAATTCAAACCGAACCTTATGGACACAGCAGAACGGGCATAGCAACTCTCGTGGCAGAAATTGCGGAAAAAGTCCCCGGCTCAAGAGGCGTTCACAACGTGCACATCCAGAAAATCGCTGGGAAGCTCTCGGTCGATTTGCGCCTCGAAGTAAGTGCGAATTTGACCGTCAAACAAGCACATGAAATTGCCAGTGAAGTTGAGCGGAGGGTGAAGGCTGCCGATCCAGAGATCGCCGACGTCATAGTACACATGGAATCGGCCTCAGATCTAATATCAAGGGAGCTGGAAGGACGTGGGTCGGAGCTGAGATGGTTCATAGAAGATGCCGCGAAAATGTTCACTGAGATCAGAGCGGTCCACGGCGTAAAGATCCGCCGGAGCGGAAACAATCTGTATGCTTTGCTTCACTGTAGGTTCGATCCCAACATGTCGATAAAGAGAGCCCATGAGATCTCGCATAAACTCGAAAAAGCAGTGAAAACGGCCTATCCAATGGTGGACGAATTTGAGGTAAGGGAAGAGCCCGTGTCGAATTCAACTAATAGTTCAAGCGTGAAAAGGCTACACAACTCCTAAAAGCGCCCCGCGTTCGCTGGCTCACAGCTGGTGCGGATGCCACGTCGGACAGCAAGACGCCAACGAGCAACCGCAAAGACTACTGGTCCATCCCACTAGCCGATGTGTTAAAGGGACTAAACACAAACGAACATGGCCTGTCCGAACTCGAAGCTGACGCCCGGCTCAAGGTTTACGGTCTCAACGAACTGCCAACCCACGCGTTTAGCTCAGTAAGAATTCTGATTAGACAATTCAAGAACCCATTATTCCTCATACTCTTAGTCGCCGCAATAGTGGCTGGATTCTTCGAACTCGACCAGTCCATCGCCATAGTTGCAATCATAGCCCTAAGTGCAGTTTTGGGTTTCTACAATGAATACAAAGCGGAGAAAATCATTGAAGACCTCCGCCAAAGCGTGTCGCTCAAAGCCGTCGTAATAAGAGATGGGAAACCAGCACAGATCGACTCGAAGCTGCTGGCCCCTGGCGATGTGGTCTCTGTCTATGTTGGCGATATAGTTCCGTCTGATATGCGGATAGTCGACTGTAAAGACTTGGAAGTTAACGAAGCAGTACTTACCGGGGAATCCTTCCCAGCCGAGAAAACTTCTGCCCCGCTTCAGATTCAGCATCCTACGCCACAGCAGCTTACGAATTACATGTTCATGGGCACAGTGGTTGCTCACGGAACTGGCCGGGGCGTCGTCGTTGCAACCGGGAAATATACCGAATTTGGGTCTATCTCAAGAAGTCTAGCACGAACACGACCTGAAACCGAATTCCAAAGAGGAGTTAGAAAGTACGGTAACATGCTCATTTCGCTCGCTTTGGTACTTGTCATCGGAATATTCGCATTGAATTGGTTGGTCGGCCATCCTATCATTGAATCGCTCTTGTTCTCGCTAGCAGTGGCCGTGGGTTTAGTACCGGAACTAATGCCTGCCATCGTAACCATCAGCCTTTCACAGGCAGCTAGGAATATGGCCAAACGCAGAGTTGTAGTGAAACGCCAGGTTTCCATCGAGGATTTTGGCAACATGGACGTCTTGTGCACAGACAAAACTGGAACGCTCACAAGCGGAAAAATTAGTTTGAAGGATTATTGGGCACCGAGCGGGACTGCTGAGCAACGCATTCTGCAGTATGGTCTACTATGCAATAGCGCTGTTGTCGGCGCGGGCGAAATCACGGGTAACCCCATGGATGTCGCTATCTGGGAATTCGCCAACCAGAACGGTATTCAGAAAGATGTACATTCTAACGTTGCGATCGACGAAATGGCGTTCGACTATCAGAGACGCATGATGTCGGTCGTTGTTCAGACCAAAGAAGGAAGACTGCTAATCACAAAGGGCGCGCCAGAATCAGTTCTTACCCGATGCGAGCAGGTTGTAAGCAAAACAGGAATCAAACAATTAGATACTGTTAAACAAACAATAGACTCCAAACTAGTTGAACAAGCCCGTGCAGGGTACCGGACTATAGCATTGGCCTTCCGGGACATAGAGGCTAAGACCTCTTATTCAATTGACGATGAGAATAAACTCACGC
>JBAVCK010000012.1:0-18315 GCA_049586635.1 Bathyarchaeia archaeon | reverse complement strand
ATCAGTTACCGAGGACAAATTAGACTCGCGACATGTTTGCTTGGTAACCGACGACCGTGAGCCCAATTCACTTCGGGAGGAGGGCCACGTTGACCACGTTGTGAGGCGAGCAATCCAAGAAGGCGTCGACCCCGTCGAAGCAATACAGATGGCCACCCTGAACGTCGCCGAGCATTATGAATGCGCTAGAGAACTTGGGAGCATAGCCCCCGCACGCTATGCGGATATGGCAATCCTTGACGACTTGAACAAAGTAGCCGTAAGCACAGTAATAGCTGACGGAAAAGTTGTCTACCAAAACGGCAAATTAATTTCAATATTCCTCCGGCCGAATTTCCCTGATTCCGTGAAAAACTCCATCCGAATCAAAACGCGGCCGACAATAGACGACGTAATCATTCGAACGGAGGCGGCCAACGGTACGGTAAAGGTTCGAGCGATTGGCGTCATGCCAAATAGCATTTACACACGCAATTTGGAGGAGGATGTACCAACAAAGGATGGGAAAGCCTCAGCCAACCCCGACGACGACGTGCTAAAGATAGCCGTCTTTGAACGTCATAAGGCCTCAGGTAACGTAGGCCTCGGCTTCGTCAAAGGCCTAGAAGTCAAGGAGGGAGCAGTCGCGTCCACAGTGGGACATGATTGCCACAACCTCGTCGTCGCAGGGGCAAATGAACCTGACATGGTCTTCGCGGCTAACGCAGTGATCGAAAGCAGTGGGGGAATGGTTGCAGTAAAGGGTAAGAAAGTCATGGCCCAAGTACCGCTTCCCATCGCAGGCCTCATGTCAGACAAATCACTGGAGGTTGTTTCGGAGCAGGTCAACGCGCTCGGGGACGCTTGGAGCAAACTCGGCAGCACGCTTCATTCCCCTTACATAACGCTCGCATTCACGACACTCTCCGTAATCCCGGAACTCAGAATCACCGATAAGGGACTACTCGACACTGTGAATTTCAAATTCGTAAACCCAATCATCGAGTAAACCGAAATTCACGCCTTACTTCAAACTAGGGTTCGAACGCGTCAATCATAGCTTCAACATCGTCCGCGAGCGGGTAGAGTATGGGGCATGTGCAGCCCGTGCTAATGTATTCCTCAACTTTCTTCATGCAATCGTCAGCGGTCCCGCTGGCCGTGATTAGTTGGACGAGTTTGTCATCTATCAGTGCTTTCGCTTTCTCCAAGCCTCCTGGTTTTGCGGGCCATCCTCCTAGTGCCGTCTTCACTTCTTCAATCAAGGAATCCTTTACTCCGCTGGCCTTTGCAATGTGAGGCTGCTGCCCTAGGTATTGGGCTACTAAGGGGCGTGCGCTGTCAAGCGCTCTGTCAGCATCTTCGTCCAGAGAACACACCACAAGCTGAGGTCTATCGATGTTCTCCCACTTCCTCTTTGCTTTCTTTGCGCCCTCCCTCAGATGTTCCAAGGCTTTGCGGTTGTAATCAGGGGACACGAGATAATTCAGAAGCAGGCCGTCTGCTATTTCCCCGGTCAACTCAATCATCTCCCAGCCTGTCGCCCCAATGTAGATGGGAATGTTGCGCGGAGTCGACGGGTCGCCGTAGACGACATCCAACCGTATGTCTCGAACGGTCACGAATTCGCCTTCAAAGGTGACGTTCTCCATTTTGAATAGACGTTGGAGAACTGTGACGTACTCACGCATGGCTTTCAGCGGCTTCTTCCGCTCTATTCCAACCTTCCAAGCGAGCGGGTCCCACCAGGCACCGATCCCGAGTAGGGTGCGGCCGTTCGATAATTCATCGAGCGTTAGAAAAGAAGCGGCGGTCAGTGCAACGTTTCGAGTCCAGTTATTGATGACACCTGTGCCCAGCTTGATTCTCTCCGTGACCGCTGCCATCGCGGCTAAGGGCGTGAAGGCGTCGCGAGCGAGCCGCGACTCAGCATGCCACACAGCCTCGAAGCGTTTCTTCTCAGCGTATTGCGCGAGCTTCATTTCCTCGCGAACCTGATGCTTGTCTTGAAGGTAGAGCGCCACCCGTTTCATGGTTCGAATGATACCCCCTGGTTGAAGAATAGCATTGCATATGTGAAACTTCTGATTTCACTCTTGAGACACAATCGATACGGGGTAAGCGGTCTTGTCTTGAACTTGACTTTCGAGGTACACTCTAGAGTAGGGTGTTTCTATGTGAACATGTCTGTCCCGCACCATAACTCATGAACGGTTAAGAATGGGCTATCGGCAACTCTTTCAGGGGTCGCGATTACTCGGACTTCATCCGATGCAAGGGCAGAGGTGTCAGGTCGAATGCGTATTGAACGTGCTATTAGTTTCACGCTCAACGGGCAACAGGTAACTGTGAACACACCCCCTGCCTACACTTTGCTTGAAGTCCTCCGCGAGCAGCTTCACGTAACGGGACCAAAGGAAGATTGCGCCAAAGGCGAATGCGGCGCCTGCACAGTATTGATGAATGGCCAACCCGTCTGTTCTTGCCTCGTGCTCGTTTCACAGGCGCAGGGCTCTGAGATCATTACATCAGAAGGACTGTTGAAGGACGGGAGATTGAACCCTGTTCAGGAAGCTTTTCTCAAGGAAGGAGCCGTCCAGTGCGGCCATTGTATTCCGGGCATGATCGTCTCAGCCTCAGCACTCCTAATGCGTAACCCGAAGCCCTCTGTCGAAGAAATCCGCACCGCCCTCTCAGGTAACTTATGCAGATGCACTGGCTACACTAAGATAATCGCCGCCGTTCAGGAAGCCGCAAAGAATTGGAGCCATTGAGCTCATGATGCGATCTGAAATTGATGTATTAACTCCACAGACGTTAGATGAAGCACTCAATATACTTCAGCAACGGCAAGCAGGGCTCAGAATTGTTGCTGGCGGATCAGACGTAGTTGTGCAACTCCGAGACGGCGTCATGAAAGCCGAAAAGCTACTGAACATACTATCTCTGAAGGAACTGAGATACATCCGGGAGAAGGACGAGCAGCTTCACATAGGTTCCCTAACAACGTACGGCGACATCACTAATTCCCAGCTGATGAGGGAACATGCTTGGGTTCTTGTTTCCGCGGCCAAGCAGATTGGTGCGGTTCAACTCCAGAACACAGCGACGTTAGGTGGAAACCTTGGGAATGCTTCACCGGCAGGAGACTCCCTCCCCCCATTATACGCTCTGGATGCTTATGTCGTTACCAGAAGCAAAGCGGGCCGACGCGAAACGCCCATCGAACAATTCTTCGTCTCCTACAGAAAGATCGAATTGAGGCCTGACGAGCTGATTGAAGAAGTCCACTTCAAGCCAATGAATTCGAATGACCGCGGGGCCTACCTAAAACTCGGCCTCAGGGAAGCAAATGCAATTTCGATCGTTGACGTGGCTGCCGTACTTCGAGGCAGAGGCGCCAATGACTCATTTGCTGAAGCTAGAGTCGCGTTGGGGGCCGTTACCCCAGTAATAACACGCGCTCGCAAAAGCGAGAAGTCATTGGAGCATAAGCCGTTGAATGAGGAGACCCTGCGGGAAGCTGCAACGTTCGCCGCTGAAGATGCGGCACCGATAGAGGATATTCGTGGTTCGGCAGAGTATAGGAAGAACGTCGTCGTTTCATTAGTTTACCAGGCGCTCTATGAAGCATTGTACGGAAGGAGGAAAGCCAGTGGGTAATCCTGTCCGTGTTCGGGTCAAAATCTTCGGCGCGCCCATGCTCGCACTTGAGAGCAATGAACTAATGCTTGAGTTAGGTGAGGAAGCGACGACCGAAGATTTGCTCAAATCCATACCAGTCAAGGACAGAGACTACCTATACATTGTACGGGAAGGGATTAGGCTCAAACCATCAACGAAACTCAAAGACGGCGATGAAATCCTAGTTGTTCCGCCGATAGCGGGAGGTTAACTGCAGTGACGGAAACCGCAGCAGTTGGCGCGCAAAAGCTCGAGTGGGTTGGAAAATCAGTCGTCCGAAAAGATGGTGCAGGCAAAGTCACCGGGGAAACAAAATTCTTTTCGGATATGTCATTCCCGAACATGCTCTTTGCTAAAGCCGCCCGAAGTAGATATCCCCACGCACGGATCAAGGGAATCAACACGAAGAAGGCTGAGGCTATTCCAGGCGTTGTGGCTGTTCTCACCCACAAGGATGTCCCCGGCGTCAATGGATTCGGCATCGTCGTACCCGACCAACCCGTCCTTTGCCACGACAAGGTAAGGTACCTTGGAGACGCAGTCGCCGTCATAGCTGCAGAAACCATGGAAGCAGCAGAAAGGGCAGCACAACTGGTCGAGGTTGAGTATGAACCACTGCCCGTCGTTTCCGACCCGGTCGAAGCCATGAAACCAGATGCGCCGAAAGTCCACGAGAAAGGCAACATACAAAGACATGCAACGGTGCGCGTCGGGGATGTTGAAAAAGCGTTTAGCGAAGCCGCCGTAGTTGTCGAGAACACTTACCGCACCGGCCGCCAGATGCACATGTTCCTTGAGATTGAAGCTGGCGTCGGCATGCTCGATGAGGAAGGAAGCATTGTCCTCTACGTGGGAGGGCAATCGCCCTACAGAGACCAAATGCAAGTGTCGAGGGCGCTCGGCATTAAGCCTGAACAGGTCAGAGTCATTTCGACACCCGTTGGCGGCGCTTTCGGCGGAAAAGAGGAGAACACGGTCCAAATTCACCTCGCGATGCTTGCGTTGAAAACAAAACGCCCCGTGACGATGGTCTGGACTAGGGAAGAGTCGGGAATTACCGGCATCAAGCGACACCCAATGATTGTCACTATGAAAACTGCAGCCGACAGAGGCGGCCGAATCGTCGCCAACCAAGTGCGAATAGTTGCAGATACCGGCGCCTACGCGTCACTGGGCCCAACCGTGTTAGACGTTGCGATCGAAAACTCTTGCGGCCCATACCGGATACCGAACATCGACATAGACGCTTACCTGGTTTACACGAACAACGGCGTCGCCGGAGCGTTCCGCGGTTTCGGCGCGCCACAAGTCAACTTTGCGGTAGAATCGAACTTGGACATCATTGCAGAAAAACTTGGAATGGACCGATTCGAAATTCGTAAGAAGAACATTCTCCGCGAGGGCGACATCGGGCCATTCGGTTACAAGCTACTCGGAAGCATTGGAATTTACGAAACACTCCAGAAAGCTGAGCGTTCCGATGTGTGGAGAAACAGGGAACGATACAAATCAACCCCGTCCGCTCCCTGGTGCAAAAGAGGCATCGCAGTCACCACTGCCGTCAAGGGTTTTGGTTTCGGTGCGTTGCCGGATTTTGGCGCTGCGTCGATCCAGATTACGCCGACGGGTAAGTTCGTTGTTGGAATTAGCTGCCCGGAGATTGGGCAAGGAGCGGTTACCGCATACTCTCAGATTGCAGCTGAAGCGCTACACTGTGACATTAGCGACGTCTACATTGCTTCAGCGGATACGCTGTTGGCCCCGGACACTGGCTCATCATCAGCTTCCATGGCCTTGGTTCGGGGAGGCAACGCCATCCTTGCAGCAGCACCAAAAATGAATGACTTGCTACTGGAGACCGCGGCCAAAATGTTCGGCGAACGCAAAGAAGAGCCAAGGTTCAAAGGATCGCATGTCGTTTCGATAAAGAACCCGAAGAAGTCCGCCACGTACGCAGAAATCGCTCAATACATGCATCGAACAAGCTCTGAGACGAAGGTCGTAGCCGGATTCAATGTCCCACGGGTCGACAAACCAGTCAAAGGCAGCTTAGAGATCCCACACTTGTCATACATGTACGCCAGCGCAGTAGCGTTAGTAGAAGTAAACACCTTGACCGGTGCGACGAAGGTACTCAAATTCTTCCTTTCAACCGATTCGGGAAAAATCATCAACCCACAATCCTACACTGGACAATGTGAAGGTGCAATAGTCCAAGGGCTGGGCTTCGCGCTGACCGAGGAGACGCAAATCGAAAACGGCATCGTAAGGACAAACAACTTCACCACATACATCATCCCGACCATCTGCGACATACCAGAAATTGAAGTAGACCCAGTTGAAACCTACGAGAAGATCGGGCCGTTTGGGGCAAAGGGCCTAGGGGAAATCGGCATAATTCCCGTGGGTTCAGTTGTGGCCAACGCCTTGTACGACGCTACTGGCGCACGTGTTTTCACACTACCTGCAACGCCCGAACGAATCTACAAGGCCATTAGAGAAAAAAAGGGACTTGGAGATTTTGCGAGCAAGAGTCAAAGTTAGACTATTCCATGAACTCCGCTCGAGCGTTGGAGAGAGTGAACTCGAACTCGAAGCCAACACCCTGAACGAGGTGCTTCAGACGCTCATCCACAGGAGCGGGGCTGTGAAAGACCTAATCTTCGACTCTCAAGGGCAAGTTCGAGGGTACTTGCTGTTCTATGTTAACAACATGGTTCAAAATCCGCCTAACCTTTCCCAGAAGCTAAATGACGGCGACCTAGTGTTATTGGTTCCAGCAGCATCAGGTGGGTGAAGGAGTAGGTGCGCAGGTTTGACATGTACGTCCCAGAGGATCTACCCGACCTACTCCACTACTTAGACACCCACCAGTCCGGAGTCCACTTGATAGCGAACGGAAGCGACCTTATCAACCGAATTCAACGCCGACAGGTCAACCCCAAAACGCTGGTCGACCTTTCCGGCTTAAAGGAATTCAATTACGTGAAAAAAGAGGGAAACGCAATCAGGATTGGAGCACTCACAACAATCTCCGACCTTAGCGATTCCCCCGTCATAGACTTACGACATGAGGTTTTCCGTGAAGTTGCCGCGAAGTTCGGTGGACCGGCGATAATTAACGTGGCAACCGTAGGCGGCAACATCTGCGCTGCCTCATCTTCTGAAGACCTGTTACCCGTACTCCTCGTTCTTGACGCCCAAGTTCGCGTGCGCAGCACAAATGGAGAGCGCGTGATGCGGCTTGAGGATTTTCTGAAGGGCAAACGGGCAAGCGACCTAAGACCAAACGAAATTCTCGTTGAGACCATGTTCAAGGCACTCGATGAACAATCTGCATGCACATTCGAAAAGATCGGGATGAGGAATTCACTAATCATAGCGTTTGTCAACTGCGCCGTATACCTCAAGGCGGAGAGTAAGACTAAACTCGTCGAGGAGATTCGAATCGCCTTCAACCGCGTGGGCGGAAAGATACCTGAACATGCAAGAAGAACCGAAGAAAAGCTACGCGGACGAGTGTTGAGTGCTGAAGCGGTCGAGGGAGCGGTCTCTGCGTTGAGGAGTGAGTTGAAGCTCAGTTCGGACTTTAGAGTTTCAGGGGACTACCGCACGGACGTCGCATGTGTGCTGTTCAGGCGAGCCCTGGGCAGAGGCACGAACACATTGCTAGGAGAGAACAACTCTGGCTAAGCATCTGTTGAAATTCACAGTCAACGGCAAAGACTATGCTCTGGTCGTGGAATCCCACGAACGATTGTTGGATGTCCTTCGGAACAGGTTGGGGTTGAAGGGAACCAAGGAAGGTTGCAGCACTGGTGACTGTGGCATTTGTGGCGTGCTGATGGATGGGAAGCTTGTTAACTCGTGTTTGATTCTTGCCATACAAGCCAGGAACAAGCGCATCGAGACAATTGAAGGAATTGGAACTGCCGAGAAACTTCATCCGGTACAACGAGCATTCATGGAACGGAACGCCTCCCAGTGCGGATATTGCATCCCAGCCATGATTTTGGCCGCAAAGAACCTTCTCGACAAGAACCCGAACCCTACTCAGTATCAGATCAGGAGAGCGACGAGCGGAATTCTATGCCGCTGCACAGGCTACTTGAAAATCTTTGAGGCGGTGCAAGCTGCGGCCGAGGAAATGAAAGAGGTAAGAGCTAATGGTCGATGACCACGCGGCAGTAGAGAAACTTGCCAGGAGCAGGCAACTGCTAGTTGTGGGCAAAAGCATCCAACGGCTCGACTCCGTTGATAAAGTGCTTGGGAAACCAATCTACACAATGGACATCGTCCCAGAAAACGCCCTCTACTTGAAAGTCGTCAGGTCAAGCGTCCCGCATGCGCTTCTGAAAATGGTTGAGGTTACGGAGGCCCGGAAATATCCGGGTGTTGCCGCAGTTGTCACAGCACATGATATACCAGGCATTAACGAATCGACCGCCCTGCTCCCCGACAAGCCACTGTTCGCAACAGACAGGGTGCGCTTTGCCGGGGAACCAATCGCAGCCATCGCCTCCTACGATCCCTCCGTTGCAGAAGAAGCAGTTGACCTGGTGAAGGTGGAATACGAACCCCTTCCAGCAGTCTTCTCTCCCGTAGATGCCATTAAACCAGACGCGCCGAAAATTCACAAGAACGGAAACATTGCCAAGCACATGAAATTGCGGAAGGGCAATGCGGAGGAAGGCTTCAAACGGGCGAACCTGATCATTGAACGCACTTACAAGAGCCAATTCCAAGAACCCGTCCCGCTAGAACCCGAAGCTGGTTTCGTCGTTCCAGAACCCAATGGGTCAGTAACCTGCGTCGGCTCGATCCAGAGCCCCTTCCACGTTCAAACAGGCATAGCCAAGATACTCTCGCTGCGGCCCGACCAAGTTCGCGTCATCCAAGCCGTTACGGGCGGCGCCTTCGGACCAAAATCCGATGAGATACCAATCGATGTCTTAGGCATGGCCGCCTTGGTCGCCATAAAAACCCGGAAACCCGCGGCGCTAGCTTACACGCGAGAAGAATCCATGATTGGGCACACAAAACGCCACCCCTTCGTTACGACGTTGAAGGCGGGCGTGGATAAGAATGGGAAGTTCACGGCTTGGGAAACTACCATGCTCGCGGACACAGGAGCATACGCCTCCCTAGGCCCACTCGTGGTCATCCGCGCGTGCTTCCATGCGACGGGCCCGTACGTTATCCCGAATGTGAAAACCGACGCCTACTGCGTCTACACAAACAACACCATGGCCGGCTCCTTCAGAGGCTTCGGAGGACCGCAAGCGCACTTCGCGGCTGAGTCACTCGTAGACGAGATTGCAAAGAAACTCGGCATGGACCCAGTAGACTTCCGCCTCCTGAACATCTTGAGACCTGGAAGCTTGATGGCTACGAGCCAAGTCGTCGACGAGGCATGCGGGCTTGAAGAATGCATTAGCAAGTCCGTAAAGGAATCGGACTGGTACCGCAAGCGCAAAGAGTTCGCTAACATAACTGGAACCAAACGGCGAGGCCTAGGCATCGCCATCATCTACCACGGAAACAGCCTGGGCCCAGAAGGAAACGACTACGCAGCAGTTCACATGCAAATCGACCGAGACGGACTGATCAAGTTTAGGACGGGACTCACGGAATACGGAACTGGAGCACTATCCGGCCTCATACAGATCGCAGCGGAAACCATGCACCTCCCCGTAGACTACTTCAGGCTCGAAGCGCCCGACACAGATTTCTGCAAGGACACTGGCCCGACAGTTGCTTCGCGAACGATTACCATCGGTGGCCGCGCCACCCAGATGGTGGCCGGCACGCTAAACCAGAAGCTAATCGAGGTCGCGGCGGAAATGTTAGATTGCGCCGCCAGCGAAGTCGAATCAGCTGACGCAAAATATTACCAGAAATCGAAAACCCAACGCTCCGTCACCTACCACGAATTGATTGAATACGCCTACAAGCACAGCGTCCAGCTGAAGGAGGCTGGAACATTCACCGCACCCAAATGCGAATACGACCCTGAAACAAGCCAAGGCACGACATACTTGCAATACACGTACGGGGCGGTCACAGCTGAAGTGGAAGTTGACACTGAGACTGGCAAGGTGCAGGTTGAGAGAATGGTCGCGGCGTATGATATTGGCAAAGCCATCAACCCGCTATCCCTCATAGGCCAAATCGAAGGGGGCACCGTGCAAGGACTGGGTTACGCGATAATGGAAGACCTAGTCCACAAAGACGGTATCGTCGTCAACCCCAACCTTGCAGACTACTACGTACCCACATCACTCGACATCCCTGAAATCAAAACGATGATTATAGAATACCCAGGACCGTTAGGCCCGTACGGCGCGAAAGCAATAGGGGAACCGCCGATAGTTCTACCGGCCCCAGCTATTGTGAACGCGATTGATAATGCACTAGGCGTTAGGCTTTACGAAATACCAACTTTACCGGACAGGGTATTGGCAGCTTGCAAGAGAGCGCGAGAAGCCAAGAAGTAGGCGTGGGAGAAGAAAGAGAGTTGAAACATCAACCCATAGCGTCGGACGCGGAGATTGTTCAAGAAGCCAACAAGCTGATCGAAGCGTCGAAGGCGTTCGCATGGGTAACCATTATCGGCCAAGAAGGGTCGAGCGCACGCCACCTCGGCTCCTCAATGCTTGTAACTAGCGAGGGTAGAGTGATTGGAACTGTCGGCGGAGCAATCGCTGAACTTCAACTAATCGACCAAGCCATTCAAGCGATAAAAGAGGGAAAACCACGAACCGTCAAGATGCCCCTGCCCGTCTGCGCAGGCGTCATAACCTGCTTCATCAATGTCTTCCCGCCCCGCGAAACACTAATCCTAGCCGGAGCAGGCCACGTCGCCCAGCCCATGGCTACACTGGGGAAACTGCTAGGGTTCAGGATAATCGTCGTCGATGACCGAGCCGAATACGCGACCAAGGAAAGATTTCCGGAAGCGGACAAGCTCATCGTTGATGACTGGGAGAAAGCGTTGAGAGACGTTCCAATTGATGAACATACGTATGTGATAATTTTGACGTATGCTGGCGAATTCGATGAGCTGGCCCTAAGGACCATTATCGGGTCGAAGGCGGCGTACATCGGGATGATTTCAAGCGAATCCAAAGCGAAATCGATTCTGGGCAAATTGAGGAGGGAGAAGATCTCCGAGGACTTGCTCCGACGGGTAGTCACACCCATTGGTTTGGATATTGGTGCCGAAACTCCAGCTGAAATTGCTGTTAGCACGATGGCTGAGATCATAATGCGAGGAAAGAAAGCAACAGGGAAGCCACTCTCAATCGCCGAACGAGAGATAACAAAGTCAAGCTAAACCTAGGCTGCGCAGAATTATCGCGCGCACGCTTGCGGAGATGGGTAGGGGGGGTGGTGCAGTTTTCTGGGTCCAGCGGGGTTGATTTTGCGGCGTTATTCTGCTTGAAGTGGGGGTACCAAATGGTGCCACCCCTCATTGGGTGGGGGTGGGGTGGTGTAGTTTTGTGGGGAAAACATGTTACTCCGAGGTGAATAGGTTAGAGAATTAATGTCACTCAGTCCCACTTTGACTGGACTCAATCCTAAGCTATGGGCTTCACTTTGTAGGTGAGGTTTTCGTTTTGTAGAGGACTGCGCAGAACACGATCAGGATGACTTGCCCGACCAGAACTTGCACTGTACCAAGTGGTACCCAATCCCACGACCACGGTATCATTCTATGGAAGAAGATGTTGTCCATGGTTCTCGTGTAGATGAGAAGCAGGTTGTCCACTACCGCCAAAACCACGAGCCCCACTATTGATAATTTGAATAGCCTATTCGCCACCACGAAGAAACCACCGAGGATATACACGACGGTGGCGAACAGAAAGTATCCCCCTATCGGGAGGGAGAAGAAGATCGCGCGGATTATAGGGACATGACCGTAAGCCATCAGTAACGCGTCCACCAAGACTAGCACAGCGAGTATACTAGGAACCTTCAAAAACATCAACTACGATGCGTAGTCAGATGGGACGCATTTAAGCCTTGACTAGAACTCTAGTAGGGTTAAACCGCATTCATCCGATTTAACTTGATTTCTTGATGAAGGCCTCTGAGAGCGCCATTAAGTTCAGCACTTGATCTGGAATTGGTACCTTTCCGTCTGGGCTTGGGGTGACGAGCATATGTGTGACTCCGAGCTTTTCAAGTTCGGTTACCGTGTTCTTGTTTTCAGCCATGTTGCCTGAAAGTAGGAGCCTGCGTTCCCCTTGGGGGCTTATGTATTCTGATTCTGTTGCCTTCGGGTTTAGGCCGATCCGGACGCAGATGTCCTTGCCCTTCGCTTCAGGGATACTCCGAAATTCTGAGACTAGGCTCCTGAATGTATCGAGCGGTGTGACGTTTGGGTGCCAAGCATCTCCGAGTGTTGCTGCCCGTTTCATTGCTGCTTTGCTGTTTCCGGCAATCCAAATTGTGAGTTTCTTTTGAATCGGCTGAGGCTCGAACTTTGGGTTCGTGAACTTGTGTGGAATCTTCTCGCCTTCAAAATTGGCGCCCGGGGCGTTGCTCCATAGCGCCCTGATGAGCTTGATTGATTCGTCGAGCCTTCTGCCCCTATCGTGGAAGTTCGAACCTAAATGTTGAAACTCGCTTTCGTTCCAGCCCGCGCTTGTAGCTAGCATGATTCTTCCGCCGCTGAAGTGGTCGATTGTGGCAAGTTGCTTGACTACGACGGCGGGATTGCGCATCGCCATAATCAACGAGGAGATGCCGAGCTTCACGGTGCTTGTGACTGAGGCAAGGTACGCTAGGCTGGTGACGCTTTCAAAAATTTTCTCGTAAGGCGTCCCGCTCTGGGTGGGCATGAGTAGATGATCCGTGGTCCAGACAGAATCGTAACCCATCCTTTCAGCTTCAACAGCTACCGTTCGCAAACCATCTACAGAAGTGGTTTCCCCATAGTTTGGTATACAGACGCCGAACCTCATGTTCAAACCTCCGCCTTTAGCGAACCAATTGCGGCTACTATGTTTTTCTTCTAACAGCCGCGCCTAGAGCAGGGTCGATAGGAAGGAAGAAACCTCTTTAACGGGGGTTGCGCGTGTTTTTAGGTACTACGAGCATAGTAGCTTGCTGATGAACAATGTCACTGGGCGACCTACAGGCAGAAATCTTGGGTGCGATTCAGAAGCTTGGAAAGGCTTCTGCAAGGGAGATTATGTCGGAGATTGGCGCACAGAGGCCGGTCGCTTACACAACCGTGAGCACAGTCCTCGACCGCCTATACAAAAAGGGGTTAGTGAAACGTTCCAAAATGGTTGCGAGGGGCGGGGCCAAGTATGTTTACTCTTACGCTGCGCCTGTAGAGATGCGAGCTACTCTAGTTCAGAGAGCACTGAGCCAGCTCGTCAGCGCCTTTGGGCCATCGGTTGTTCCTACAATTTATGATAGCCTCGACCAAATTTCCAAGGAAGACACGGCTGAACTCAAGAAGAAAGTTAGCAGGGCCCGAAGGTAAACCTGAATGGAATTAGGAATCTACGGCGCATACTTTTCGGACTGGAGAACGGTTGCGTCGATAGTAATCCCCCTCGCCATTATTCTGTCACTCTACTCGTTCTTCAGAAGGACGAGCAGCTCGCGGGCACGTTCTTGGAGCCTCGGCCTCATGTTGGCTTCTTCGATTGTACTTTGGCTTTTCGTAGGAATAAGCCTCGTCTTATGTTACGCCTCAGGGGAAACCTATGAATTGCAACCCGAGGCAGCTGTAAGGGCTGTCTTCGGGAACGCCGTCTTGATTGCAGTTGTCACCGGACTCCCGCTTGCGATCTTCCTCCGGTACATTTCACCCAAAATCGTCCTCGCTAAAGCCCCGAACCTCACCGTAGCTCGCGGTGACATCGCAGAATCCTTCGAAGCAATACGAAAAGCAATGGGAGTACCGGCCGCGGAGCTCCGACTTTCAAGAATGAATACACCGATCTCCTTCGCGGTTGACGCGGACAAACCGCTAGTTGTAATATCTGAACGACTTCTCTTGCTACTGAAGAGAGATGAACTCGAAGCAGTCATGTCCCATGAGCTTGCGCATTTGAAGAACTCAGATACGATGTTGAAAGCGCTGGTTACAGCTTACAAGACAGCGTTGCCCATGGACCCTGTCATACGGATGGTGGAAGCGGCCTTCCACAGAGAGAGGGAGATGGTTGCTGATGAAACTGCTGCCCTGACCACAAACAAGCCGTTGTCTCTCGCGTCTGCGCTATTGAAAATCTACGAAGCATTTCCGAAGAGCAGCCTGCGCTCTTATGGGACGCTCTCCATCCTTGGTGCAGGTTCAACTCTTACGAACCGCCACCCACCAATTCGCTACCGAATCAACCAACTAATTCGCCTGGCCGAGACACACCGCTAGACAGTGAAGCGATTCGGAGCATCAACCCGCAAGTTCTACTCTCCAGCGGTCGAACGCTATTCTCTGCAGTTGTTGCGGTTAGTTCTAATTCGCTTCCTCGACTCTTTTTAGAACGCGCAGTGCAGTTAACGTAATCCACTTGCTCGGTTTCCCCTGCTTCTCTAGCGCGAAATGTTTCGGTCGCTTCTTGAACCGATAACCGGCACCAACCCCTAAGTCCGGATGAACAGCGTCGAGAGCCCAAGTGCCATCTGGACGGCGTTTATCCTCCAGTATTTGCAAGGCCGCCTTTAGCCGCTTGTCACCCGCATAGCCGAGGCTGGTGATGACATCTAGTCCTACGAGTAGATCATAGTAGTAGTGGACGGGGTAATGGAACCGGAACCATGGCAAATATCGCCGGCGACCTTCCCTGAAAAGTCCCCGTTCGAGATAGAACTCGGCTCCTCTCTCAACGGAACGGTTGATTCGCCGCGTCCACTTTCTCCTTGGAAGGGCAGCGAATGCACTCAGGCCCTCCCAGCAATCAAGTGTGCCCCTCCCATGGGCCCTTTCAGGGAAGCAATGCCAGCCGCCGTCATCCATCTGGTTTTCTACTATCCAGTCGAACGCGGCGAGTACCCGCTTGTCTTCGCCGTACCCACAGAGGAAAAGTGTCCTCGCCAGGTTCCCCACGATGCACAGTTCACTTCTAGGCGACTCGCTTGGCGTGTCGAAACCGCCGTCTGGTTGAGCGTATTCGTTCAGGAAAAATTCGCATGGTTTTCGGATTCGAGCGTCCTTCGCAGTCAACCCCAAGTCGGCGAGAACTATGAGTTTCCAAATTGTTGCAGTATACTTGGGGCGATAGAGATCCTCTCGTGACTCCCAATAACCTCCGGGTCTTTGCCCGGCTAGAATTTCATGCGCCCATCCAACGTTCGGAATCTTGGAATAGGCTTCTCGTACGTCTTCGCTATTTTTCGAATAACCAAGTAAATGCATTAATGTGCTGTAGCGTATGGCTGGTTGATTTGGTTCCAGTATCCAATCCAGTAGTCTTTGGGGTATTTTCATCGGCCAACCAACCAATTAGGAGGACGACTAACCGACAGACTTGTCAGACATCGAGAACTAACCAGGAGGAAACGTTCCCTTGCAACCTACAGCGGAACTTAATCGGTCTTCTGATCTTTCTTATCTTTTGTAATGTCCTGGATGCTGGCTATGCCTAACGGTGGGAACCCCATTGAAACTCCGGCTGTGGGGGTGTTTGTCGGGACGAGCATAAGGGTGCCTTTGCTCTGCAGCCCGAGCTCGTAGAGAATGTTCATCCAACGCAGTTCTAGAGCACGGATGTTCTTGTCGTATAGGTTCGCTGCGTCCACCATTTTTTGTGCCGCCTCGAATTCCGCCATGGCCAGCGTGACTCTTGCCCTGCGCTCGCGCTCGGCGGAGGCTTGACGAGACATGGCTTCTTGAAGCGCTTGGGGTATCGCTATGTCCTTAACCTCTACGGAGATGACCTTGATTCCCCATTGCTCCGTTTTCTCGTCGATAATATTTCGGGCTTCCACTCCCACCTTCTCACGTTCGGCGAGGAGTTCGTCGAAGCTGACTTTGCCCATGACCTCTCTGAGAGTCGTCTGTGCGGCCCAGGTTGTCGCGTCGAGGTACCTCTCGACATTCAAAACTACTCTCTCCACATCAACGGCCTGGAAGAACATTATCGCATCAACATTGACTGGGACGTTATCCTTTGTCAGGGTCTGCTCGGTGCGAAATGGAATCGTTTGGATACGCATAGAAACAATGTTTGGAATCTTATCTACGAATGGAATGATGTAGAAAAGACCGGGGCCTTTGAGGCCTGTGAAACGTCCGAGGCGTAGAACGGGTGCGCGTTCCCATTCCTTGATTACCCTAATGCCCGATGCGACGAGGATTACAACGAATAAAATTAGAATTATTCCCGCGATAAATTCAGGAGTCAGCAGGTCCTCTAGCGCCATTAACTCTGCCTTCACTTCTGGGCTTGCTTCGACTTGACTCTTAAGATTAGTCCCTCTCTGCTAACGATTTCCACTTCTTCTCCTTCCTTGACATTTTCGCCTAGAGTTTCCGCCCTCCAGGTCTGCCCTTCTACCCTAACCTCACCCCTTGGCGCGAGGGCTGAAACAGCGGTGCCAGTCTTCCCCATGAGTCGCTCAGGGCCCATTTTCACTTTCATACGCCTTGCCTGCGCGACCTTGTAGACGACAAAGCCGAAGATCCCGGACATTACGAGTGCAACAGCGATCAACGTTTGCCTAGCGGACTCTACGGATTTCGCGGCGAGTAATTCCCAGCCTGGGAGCGGGAACATCAAGAAGCTGCCTAGAATGATTATTCCGATGCCGGCCAAAGCGAATATCCCGATATGCGTCTTGATCTCAATCAGCGTTAGGATGATGCCCAGGATGAATAGGAGAACCGCAGCAAGGTTGATGCCGATAATTCCATACCCGACTAGAGCGAGGAACACCATCAGCGCGCCAGCTATCTCAACCCCATAACCGGGCGTTTTGAAACCAATAATTACTGCATACATACCTACCAAGAAGAGAACGGTTGCGATCAGAGGATTAGAAAGAAACTGCAGCACCCCGATGCTGATGCCGGGCTGATAGTTATACGCCGCAGCCTGAGAGAGCCCCGAAAAATCGTAACTCCTCGTATAGGTAACAGTCCCGAGTGAAGATGTCAAAACGAGTTTCCAAACTGATGTTCCCATCTCCCCGGTCGAAAGAACTAGAGTATACGGCTGAAGTTGTGAGAGCAAGCTGTCTAAGCTGTCAGCTGCAAACTCTATCACATGATTCCTTAAGGCCTCTTCAGGCCCAAGGTTGATGTTCTGGGTTATGAATTCTTGAGCAATTGTTTCGTTCCGGTTATGTAGCCGAGCATTGTCCCGCATTAGGCCGGTGAGGGCGTTGATGATTTTGGTTTCGTTCACGGTCTCCCCCGTGGAGGTCACGGGTTGCGCCGAACCGATAGTGGTCCCAGACGCCATCACCGCGATGTGGGACGCCATGAGGATGTAAGTTCCGCCACTCCAAGCGGCTGCCCCTGAGGGCGTAACCCAAACTACGACCGGAATAGGGGAGGAGTTGAAGCTGTTCATGATGTCCGTTACGGAACCCAGATCGCCGCCGGGCGTGTTCAGTTCGTAGACTATCAGCCGAGCACCACCCGCCTGCGCTTCCGAGATGGAGCGCGAAACAAGTTCCGCTGTTGGGCTCGATATGTCTGAGCTTATTCTTACAACGAGAACGCTACCCTGAGCCGAAGCACTTGGCTGCAGACTTGCCACAAGGACAAATGCCAGCACGACTACTAGGAGGAAAGGGCGCATATCTTTGGAGCTTCTCCATGAGGGTACGAAGATAGCTTGCTTTAAAGTGTGCTTCAAACTTAGCGAAATAGCGCGTCCCAGAATCAGGAATTATTCCGGTGAAACACTCGAACCCACGAACACAAATCATGATGCTTAGGCTAATCGGACGCCGGTTTCCAGTTAAGGTCTGGAAGGCTGGGTCTCCCTTTGAGACCCTAGTTGGCACGATACTCTCGCAGAACACGAATGACCGAAACAGCGGCGCAGCCATGAGGAAACTTCGGAAACGCTACAGGATCACACCCAAGGTCCTCTCGAGAGTCAAGGTCAGCGAGCTCATTCCTCTCATTCGCTCAGCTGGCTTGTATACGTCCAAGGCCCCAAGGATTAAGGAGGTTTCGAGAATCGTCGAGGAGGAGTATGGCGGAAGGCTCGCACCCATTCTCAACCTCCCATATGCAGAAGCAAAGGAGAAGTTGATGGAGATGCCAGGGGTGGGGCCGAAGACAGCGGACATACTTCTGGCATTCGTTGCGAAGAACCCAGTGATTCCTGTTGACACACATATTGCTCGCGTTACCAAACGGCTTGGGATCGCCCCGGCCAACGCCGATTATGAGAAGACCCGAACTTCGTTGGAGGCGTTGATTCCTCCCAAGAACAGGGTGAGGCTGCATTTGTCCATTATCGAATTCGGCCGCGCGATTTGCAAGGCACCGAGACCACGGTGCAGCATATGCCCAGTCAACAAGTGGTGCCCGAGCAGCATTGTTTAGCGCGAACATCTTGATTTTTCGCGTCAAAAACACTTTTTAGCAAAGAGCGTTGTCTGCATAAGCCGGTGGCTTCTTAGTGCCAGTAGAATTAGCAGAAGAGGACATTCCATTCTACGCTGAAG
>JBAVCK010000011.1:0-2155 GCA_049586635.1 Bathyarchaeia archaeon | reverse complement strand
TGGGACGAATACTTCCTCAAGATCGTGGACACCGTGTCTGAAAGGTCCACGTGTGATAGGGGTAAAGCTGGTGCGTTGATCGTGAAGGACAGGAGGATCCTGTCTACTGGTTATGCAGGGTCTCCTCCAGGCCAACCGCACTGCGACGAGGCGGGTCATATGATGAGAAGAGTCGTTGATGAGAACGACAACATCAGCCAGCACTGCGTTAGAACCATACACGCGGAAGCCAATGCACTGATCCAAGCTGCGAAATTTGGAATATCTGTGGAAGGAGCTATATTGTACTCGAAATTTGAGCCTTGCTACGCATGTGCCATGCTAACCGTGGGAGCCGGAATCAAAAGAATCGTTGCTAGAACGAAGTACCATGCGGCCGAGGAGACTCGGAAGCTTTTGAAAAACGCTGGTGTCGAACTAGTTGTTGTCGAAGACAGCGTAATGAAATACGAAAACCAGTAGACCGTTCCCCCGTGAGCTCAGTACCCTATCGTGGCCAGCATCGTGGCTGGGACCACGAGTGGAGGGGTGGTACCATATGGTCCCAAGCCGAGGTAACCCTGAGTTGCACATACACCTCGACCCACTCCTGTGCAACGGCCTACGAGCCCAAGCCATTTTGGAACTGCTTGTCGAGTGGATGGCACCCAGACATCGGGTGGATTCCAACCTCGCTTGCAGCACAGCCTTGTTCATAACTCAGACTCAGAATCCATGCACTATCGCATATCGTGGGAAAGCGAATGGATCGATTCGTCTTAGAAGAGCTCAAGAGGATTGTGGGCGCAACCTATGTGGTAACCAATATCGAGCAAATGCAGAATTACCTAGTCGATGAAAGTCCTCTTTCAGTAAGACCGAAACCTGCAAACGATCTTGCTTTGGTAAGACCAGCTGATACTCAACAAGTCTCTTCAGTGCTACGATTCGCGAGCGAAAATCGGCTCGCAGTTTTTCCAAGGGGAGGCGGGACCGGTCTCGTGGGAGGCGCGGTGCCGACCAGAAGTGGGATAATACTTTCGATGGAACGGATGAAAAGAATTGAAATCGACAAAGCCAATCTCATGGCGATTGCAGATGCCGGGGTCACACTCGGGCAACTTGCGAAGACGGCGGAAGAAGTCGGCTTATCCTTTCCGCCCCATCCCGGCGATGAAAATGCCCAGGTGGGCGGGCTCGTGGCTACGAACGCTGGAGGGTCCCGAGCAGTAAGGCATGGAGTGATGAGAAACCATGTTAGGGGAATCGAAGTCGTGCTTGCCACGGGAGAAATATTGAATCTTGGAGGAAGGGTCCATAAGAACAATGTAGGCTACGACTTGATGCAGCTCATCATCGGTAGCGAAGGAACGCTTGCAGTAATAACAAGAGTCATCATTCAACTCTTCCTGAATCCCGGGGCAACGATGACCCTCATTGTACCCTACAACAGTCGGCACGATGCACTGGCGAGTGTCCCAAAGATATTGCATTCAAGCATGCCCCTAGCCGTAGAATATGTCGAGAGAGACCTGTTGGAGAAAAGCGCACAACGGCTGGATGTATATTGGCCAGTGAAGACGGGGAGAAGTCATCTAATCATAATCATGGCCGAACCTAGCAAGGATCAAGTTCTCTCGGAAAGCCTCAAAGTAGCCCAAATATGCCAAGAGAATACGCCTTACGAAACATTTGTGGCAGAATCAAAGAGCGACCAAGACAATATCCTCAGAATAAGAAGCAACATCTACAACGCCCTGAAGAGCGAAACAATAGATATCCTGGACATAACCGTGCCCGCTAGTGAGTTAGAGACAGTGATGGGCGAAGTGGAAAACGTCGCCGCAAAGCACGGAGCTCCACTGCAAATCTTCGGACACGCAGCTGATGGCAACCTCCACATCCACATAATGAAAAAAGAAGGCGAGGGCACACAATACGTGGAGGACCTGAGAAATGGAATCTATGAAATTGCGACGAGAGCTGGAGGCGTAATAACGGGGGAGCACGGAATCGGGAAGATAAGAACGAAGAAGCTCGAATCGCTCATGACAAGGAAAGAGTTCGAACTGATGAAGAGCATAAAGAAACTATTCGATCCTGAAGGTATACTGAACCCTGGAACTAAGATACCTGCCTAAGGCTCGTTGAGCCGGGCCTGTAGACTGCTTCGTAT
>JBAVCK010000010.1:0-1558 GCA_049586635.1 Bathyarchaeia archaeon | reverse complement strand
GGTGGAAGAAGTGGTGCGGCCGCCGGGACTCACTCCATAGTTGACTTTCTGAGATTCGATAGGTGCCGTTGTTAGAAGCCGAAGTATTCGTCTGGAAGGAATCTTGCATCCGGGTCGATGCATCTTTTGATCAGGTCCATTGGCAGGTAGCAGTTCTCTTCTTCAAAGAACTCAGCTTCGAACTCCCTTCGAAATCGGTCCCGGGGAATCCTACGCCGCATCTCTTCAACAAATTCGGTTGTGGTTAGGCCGGCTTTGATTACGTCGTCGATAGTGGCCTTGTGGACCTTGAAGGCTGGGTCTTGTGTGAACTGGTAGAAGACCGAGTTCTTTACCCAGGGTGTGGATGAGGCGATTAATGTGCCCTGAGTGGTTTGCAGCATGGGAAAGAGCACGCTGTAGAACATCGTCTCGTCATCACGAAAGAAGGCGCTCTCGTCGCAGATGCATTGATTCGCGCTGTAACCCCTCAGCAAGTTCGTGGAGCAGGGCAGAGCGATGATTTGCGAGCCATTCTTGAACCATATGACCGTTCGCTGTATCTTACCGATGTACTCTCTGCGTAGTGGTCGGGGCATAGCCATCAGGAAAGAGTGGACCCGGTCCATCATGATCATGCTTTGCCGAAACCCAGGGGCGACGATGAGCGTCACGGTCTTGGAGTTTCTGCATGCGAACCAGATGGCCCGGGCTGCGATCGTCATGGACTTTCCGGATTGCCGTGGGTAAATGACAACGATTCGCTTCGATGTCTCCCGGAGAAGTTTGGCCTGGTAGTCGGCCGGATTGAATTTCAACGCCTTCTGAACGAAAAGAACAGGGTCCTCAAGTTCCTGTTCCGAAAGCTGCTCAGAGGGTGATGAGCCTTCTCCAGGATCCTTGCCCGCGACGATCCTCTCGAAGGCTATTCTACGCCTTTCCTGTAGCCGTTTTTGCTTGTTCTTCGAGCTGTCTGGTAGCTTCCTCAAATGCCCTCTGCTCCTCACGAAGCGTCGTGATCTCCGTTAGAATCTCTTCTTCGGCGGCGCCGCGAAGAATCATCTCGTTTGTTGCAGCCGTATGCGCTAAGAGCCCGTACATGGCAGCACGCATCTGGTTCTGTGCGGCGAGTTGCTCGGATTGTGAAAGTTCGTAAATCTGGTCGAAGGCGGTTTGCATTTTCTGGTATAATTTGTTTCTGCGCTCATGCCGTGCCTGGGTTTCATGGACGTTCACCGGCCCTTTTTGTTCTTTGAGTGGTTGCTTGTAGGCTTCGGCGAGGGCTTGGTGGATGAGGCTGTTGGCGTAGCGGAGGCGTTCCAGGATGTTTGAGTTGACTGTTAGCTTTGACAAGTGTTCCCAAAGAGCCTCCTCAACGATGCGGCTTCGGGTCATATGTTTGTAGTCTGCGGCTTCCTGTAGGGCGAGGTATTGTGTTGCAGATAGTTGGAGCTGCATCCGGAAGCTGCGCGGGAAGCCTGTGATGCGTTTGCGATGCACCCGCCCCCGGTGGGTTGAAATGTAGCCTATTCGCGGGCGAGATGAGGTGGTTTCGGCCTGCATAATGCCTCCATTCCAG
>JBAVCK010000009.1:0-2203 GCA_049586635.1 Bathyarchaeia archaeon | reverse complement strand
TGATATGTTCTACAGCGTTTGTTGCTAGCGTAACCAATGGTATCTCTGCGCTGATCAACAGTTCGGTTTTCCTTCTTTCGTTTGCCTACCTGGCAACGTGCATCTCGGCCGTTCGGCTTGAGAAGGATTATGCTAAGGGCCGGCTTAGTATCTGGGAGAGAATCGTGGTACCGGTTCTGGGCGTGATTTTCTCCGTTCTGTTGATGATTTCAGTAAATGCTCAACAAATTCTAGTCGCAGCGATAGTATTTGTCATGGGCGTTCCAGTTTTCGTGTTCTTCGCGCCGAAGAAAGAACTACGCGACCTGAAGAAGGACTTTCTCTCTAGAGATGCAATACTGGCGCGTGCATACCATCAAGGTGAAGTCTTTCTGGCTAACGTGGTTCGCCACATCAAATGGCAATACTACCGAGCAAAACATATCGAGAGAGCCTTGCAGGTCAAAGAAAATCGATAATCTTAGAGATTGGCTTCGAAATGAATTAGGCCTTTCGAAATTTTCCGGCACGAAGAGCGATTTCAGACTCGAAACCACAACGCGTCCTGGGTCTTCCCAGCATATTGTACGACTTTGGCAATTTTGAGTTCTTCAGGGTTCGCCGTGATTCTACCGATTACTCTGGGCCCATTCTCGAGGTCTACGAGCCCAACAATGTACGGTGCGTCTTTCTCGAACCCCTTGGGGGGATATCTGATTACAGTGAAGGTCGCAATCTTTCCCCTACCCGACAACAAGACCTCACTCACTTTGCTGTGGCATTGTGGGCACGTTTTGGTTTCGAAGAAGTCAGACCAGTGACATTTTGGGCAACGGTAGCCTTGGACGCCTTTGGTTTCGCCCATTGACTAATCGCTTCTGAGTATGTGCACCGCGACCGTACCACCAATCCCGCCCACGCTCTGCGACATACCTATGTGGGCCTCTGGGACTTGACATTTCCCAGCTTTCTTGGCCAATTGAAGGGCTAACTCGGCGATTTGGTACATTCCACTGGCCCCAACAGGATGGCCTCTAGCCTTCAAGCCTCCAAACGTGTTCGTAGGCAAACGACCATCCCGCGCGCATACGCCATCCTTGACTAGTTGACTTCCGGACCCCTTCGATGCGAAACCCAAGTCTTCTAAGGCCATGATACCAAGAACGGAGAAGGCGTCGTGGACTTCCAATAGGCCAATTTCTTTGGGCTTCACGCCCGCAACCTCGTAAGCTCGTTGGGCAGCTTTCCTCGACCCTTCAAATGTGGTGAGGTCTGGGCGTTGGTAGAGGCTGAGCCTGTCTGACGCTACGGTTGAAGCGACGATCTTTACTGGCGAATCCGTGAATTGCTTCGCTCTCTTCACCGTCGTCAAGATAAGGGCGGCTGCGCCGTCTCCAATGGCGGAACAATCGTATAGCCGCAATGGGTCGGCCACCAGAGGCGATTTGAGAACGTCTTCTACGGTAATGCTCTTGTGGAATTGGGCCTTGGGGTTGTCGAGGGCGTTTTCGTGGCAGAGGACGGGAAACTCCGCGAGGAGTTCGTGCGGGACATTGTACTTGCGCATGTATTCCCGCGCAATCATCGCGTTGAGGCCTACGAAGGTGATGCCTGTAGCGCCAACCCGGGCCTTGTCCTCAGCCATCATAAGGCCCGAAGTCACCTCAGGCGTCGTGTAACCCGACATCTTCTCAACAGCTCCCACTAGGGCAACTTCCTCCAAGCCCGACAACACACCCTTCACGCCAGCGTTGGCGGCCACGCCACCTGAGGCGCAAGCACCTTCAACCTTGTAAGTTGGGACACCTTCCTTTCCAAGCGCCGTCGCCATTAAAGCGCCCAAATGTTCTTGGTTCTGCAGAAAACCTGACATCATGTTTCCGACGTAGATGGAGTCGATTTTGTCGACTCCAGAATCTTCTATCGCATCAGTAGCGGCTTCGACGAATAGTTCTGTTAGGCTCTTTCCGGAGCCTGCCGTAACCGGCGTCATTCCGACTCCGATTATGGCGACGTCACGTAGGGTTGTCAAGCTGAACGCAGCATATCTTGCAGGCTCTATGTTTATTTATTCGCTGGGCCGCAGTTGGCTTGGAGTTGGCGGCCATAGCTGAGGGCTAGGACCCGTTCCCATTCCGAACACGGAAGTGAATCTCTCAGGCGATTCGGGTAGTAGTGTGTTCCGAAAGGCCATGCGAGCCCCGGACCGCTGCCGACTCCATTA
>JBAVCK010000008.1:0-25137 GCA_049586635.1 Bathyarchaeia archaeon | reverse complement strand
CCTGCGGTTTGCTGGGGAACCTGCATTCCTGGAGCAGCCTGAAACACGTAACTGAGAAAGCTCATCTCTATTTTTCACCTCTTAATCGGACGTTTGATTCTGGAATTATTAGTGGATTTTTCAGAATTGGTCACAAATCTCTGACTAATTCATTCCTACCGACTTGGCTTGTGATAGAAGTTAGGTCCGATTCAAACGTCGCAATCGCAACTCTCGCGTGGGCAGATTAGGCAAACACTTGTGTTGAATTCTGAAAAATTGGCTAATACTTAACGATCGATGATATGCTGCCTGAGAAACGCGATTAAAGAGAGTAGCCTGTAGGAGGTGAGAGAGCTTGAATTTCCAAGAGTGGAAAGCTTTCAGCCGCTTGGTTGCTTGGCTTTGTAGCATCTTCTGGATTTTCTTAGCTGTTCCATTCGCATGGATCCAGGTGATGGCATTCGGACTACTTGCATTGACTATTCGTTCAATTGGAGGTGCGACCACAGCAAATCTGGAAATAGCTTCAGTAGTGTAAGGCCCACGGCAGGCGTGAGAGAGCCGGCCTCAAGCCGACTGACATACCCCGCCCTAATTTCTCATTCTCTGCTTGCGCCTGATTCTTGAAAGGAGCTGCCCGTTGTCTCTGTCCAGACTCAACTCCTGTGGATTGGAGGCTTGGATATGTGATGAATCCTGAAAAAAATCTAATAGCAACAGTACGCGCGCACTACAAAGTACTGGCAACTTTGTTCAACTCCAAACTTTCGAGTCGCGACCTGACAGGAATCGAACGGTATACTGAAGTAATGGGGTTCGGAGACACTAGGTCAATCTGGGACGGTACGGATGTACGCTCGCCCGCAGTCGTTGAAGTACGTTCTGGGATGGCTTATCGCGGGTATGAGAGGCGGGACCACCCGTGCCAAAATAATAACCGCTCTGAAAGAGAGCCCACAAAACGCAAACCAGCTGGCCAATATTGTGGGGAAAGACTATAGAACAATTCGGCATCATCTCCGCGTGCTGGAGAAAAATAGAATTATCATGTCTGCAGGTGAAAAGTATGCGTCAACCTATTTTCTGTCCCCGGAGATGGAAGCAAACTACGCATTGTTTGAGGAGATCTCGAAGAAAGTTCTAGAACGTGAGGCTAACAAGAATGAATGATGATTCGAACATGAAGATCAGAATTGGGGTAGCTGTAGCAGCATCGACTGCAGTGGCGCTGCTGGCCTGGTTCTGGGCATCAACACACCTGCCTTTTCCTCCACCATTTCCGATGCAGCTACCCAGACCACCTCCGGAGGGTATTCCCGGAGACATCGGGCTATACTACATCCTTAACACTGTGTTCTCAACTGTGAATGCGGCATTACTGGTTTTCTTGCTCGCTCTCTATGCTGAGATCTATGTGAAGCGGAAGGTCGAGTTCACTCTTTGGTTGGTCATATTCTGCAGTGTGCTGCTCCTCGACGCTCTCACCTCGAACCCCATCCTTCAATGGGCATTCGGATTCCGACCCTCCGGTCTTGGCCCTTTTGCCATGCTGCCCGACGTATTCACATCGATAGCCCTAGCAATTCTGCTGTATCTAACCCTAAAGTACTGAGAGTCGACGAGAATTTCGAAGCGGCCTTGGCTGATAGCCTTTCTCATCACTTCTCGCCGCATCCTGGTTCAACGTGTTAATGTCGCTGTGGGCTGCGCCTTTACTAAGGGACGATGGCGTGTAATAGGGCGTAGACCATTCATTTCCAAAGTTTAGCGCAAGAAGAAGCGCGTGGAATTTCAGAGTAGTCACTTCCAACGGCACGGAAGCAAGCACAGCGTATAGTTTGGGGTAACTGAGGGATACGACACAGTTTCGAGTGTGTGGGTCTAATGGTGCGCGCACACACCTTCGTGAGATTCAGTAACTATTCGACAAGGGAACCCTGAAACTTAGTTCTCTATTCAGCATACCTGCGATGATTACGTATTGCTCAAGTGCTTTCAGGGCTTCGTCCTCTGAAAGGCAAGTTGTTTGAGTGCATCGATGATTTCATTCGCATGTCTTGTGACGTCGACGTTCGTAAAGATCTTAGCAATTTTGCCTTCTTTGTCAATTATGAACGTGACTCTTTCTGCTTCCGAACCATCTTCACTTAGAACCCCGTAGGTCTTCGAGATCTGCTTGTCATGATCGCTGACCAATGGGAAATTGAGGTCGTTCTTCTCAGCAAATCTCTTGTGAGATTCGACCGTATCCACACTGACACCTATGACCTCTGTCCAGAGGGCCCCTATGGGTTGGAGTTTATCTCTGAAAGTGCAGGCTTCAATTGTGCAATCTTCGGTATCATCCTTGGGGTAGAAGTAGAGTACGACGTTCTTCTTTCCAAGGTGGTCTTTGAGACGAACCCGAGTCCCCTTAGATGTTTGGCCTCCGAAATCAGGCGCCATGTCACCAGCCTTTGGCTTTGTTCCCATTGCTTTTCACGTCTGTCCGCGGTTTCTATCGTTCACGCTCCCGACCTATTCCGACTTTATCATGCTTTGGCTTCGAAACCAATCTTAGAATAAGCGCCCTTGCAGTTCAAAATCATTCGCCCGCAC
Organism: Bathyarchaeia archaeon; assembly: GCA_049586635.1. GTDB lineage: Archaea > Thermoproteota > Bathyarchaeia > 40CM-2-53-6 > 40CM-2-53-6 > FEN-987. The sequence continues at coordinate 22,557 of JBAVCK010000008.1, read as the reverse complement.
CAGCTAACCCACACACACGGGTAAACTAGATACGAGCAGTTCGTTTAATCCGATAGCCCTACCCGCAAGGGTCACTCTTCTTGTGGAGTATAATCCCACACAAGAACCCGTGAATCTCTTTAGCCAAGACATGACCCTGTACTTTGAGTTAGCATGACTCGAGAACCCACACATAAGCAGGCGATCTCATGAGTCTTGGTGCAGCATTTACCCGCTTTCCCTTCCTCACCACAAACCGATTACACCTTCGCCAAATTCAGTTATCTGATGCCGAAGCATTTTTTGGCGTAAAGTCCGATCAGGAGGTTACGCGCTCCTATGGACAGGAGCCTCAGCGGTCACTTGACGACACTCGTGCTTGGATTCAACGATTACAGGCTTCTTATGATCGCCGCGAATGCATATTCTGGTGTATTACATTCAAAGCCGAAAACACCGTCATCGGTTCATGTACTTTCTGGAATTTCGGTCCTGATTTTCATTGTGCCGAAATTGGTTATGAACTCCATCGTGCGTATTGGCGACGGGGCATTATGGCCGAAGCAATCTCAGCCATCCTGAGATACGGGTTTACCGAGCTTGGATTTCATCGTATTGAAGCAAACCCATTGGCTGGAAATGAGTCCTCTAGAGGTCTCTTACTCAAGCTGGGCTTCACGTATGAAGGAAGTCTACGCCAGCGCGTATTCTTCCGTGGTCACTTTGAGGACCAAGACTACTTTGGATTACTCAAAGATGAATGGCTGAAACCCGTGTAACCGTGTGTGGTTTCTTGCCATTGAACTGAAGATTTCCTGGTAGAATGGCGGGAACTCACGTTAGGTGTGTGTGTAGCGCACCAGCTAACCCATACATACAGTCTACTGGTGCGCGCACACACACGAAAACAGATGGTTTTTTCTCCATCCAGAAACCAGATTACACACGGGTAGAATATACGCCCTGAATCCTTTGCCGACGAATCCTTTCTCCGCTACTCTCGCTGTTCCGATCCTGAGAGAATTGATACCGGAAGGCATCGAGTACGGCACTTACGTAATGGTTGAATTTGAACCAGACTCGATCTGGTATGAAACATCGCTAACGATTGCGGCACAGGCAGTTAGAGAGGGGGTAAAGACTGTATACCACACTTTCCGACACCTTCCCGGCGATATTAGACGAGTCCTTCGCCGATTCGGATTAGATGTGAGAAAACTAGAGGAGGATGGTGTCTTTGAGATCGTCGACAGTTTCACCATTCAAACAGGATTGGGACTTCCGGAGAAGGAGTATGCGATTTCCCGTTCTCTCAAGGTTTCGGAATGGAGCATCAGCATTGCTCAGGTCATCAAATCGGGAATGCCTGAAGAAGACAAGCGATGGTTGCATATCGATGATGACTTTTCAGTTTTGAATAAGTACAACTCTGAGAGCGCGATTATTGAGTTCAATCGAACACGCGGCATTCCTCTGTCCAGAATTGACGAGAGTGTCCAGTTTAATGCCGTCCTGAAGGGCATCGCGTCAGATTCGTTCTACAAGCAAATGGAATCCATGTCGGGCGGCATAGTTGATTTCAAGAGCGGAGAAAGTGAAGGAAAGATCGAGAACTATGTCAGGGTTAGAGCGATGGTGGGGAAGAAATTCGACTCACGATGGCACCGATTGCAACTTCAAGAGAACGGAGAAGTTGCCCTAGCTGACTGATCGGCTATGTGGTTGTCCACTATGCGGTCTCTTATAGTAGTTTGAGACGCTCTTCAATCCGGCTGACGTGTGGTGGGCTTACGTCCATTTGCCACATCAAGCAGATTGGTCTTGTGTGTGTGGGTCTAGTGGTGCGGGTGTCGAAATTTGAACCGTCGTCATCGGTCTAATTTTGTGTGTGTATAGTGGTGCGGGCACACACAAGAAATCACATTACGGACCGCTCGCTTTTGTTTATGCCCTGAACATTCTCCCTCGTTCCTTCCTTTCCTTCACGTTGCACTTGTTTGGGCATACCCAATGATAGAGCGGAGTCATCTCACTAGTGTGTTCCCATTCCTTTCCGCACTCTCTGCATTTCAACCAGTAACCATCTGGCCTCTCCAAGCGGCTGACCCCAACGCTTTCGTAGAATCTGTCCATCTTTTTCGCAGCCCTCCGTTCCTGTTCTTCGCTAAGCCAACCTGTTTCTGTCATAAGATAGCGCCTCAACTTCCTTTGCGGAATAACCTATGAACTACCCTTTGTTTTTCCATTTGTGTGTGCGCACTAGTAGACCAACACACACAAGAAACGCGTAGCTTTCAGCAGTCGATGTCAAACGAATAGTCGTGGACATACTTAGTCCTCGACCGTGAGCCTAGAGAAGCGGGTCGTCAGTTATCTGTGGGGTTCTTCTGTCCAAATCGTTCTTTGACCCAGGCCCGTATCGGTTCGAGCTGTTTCCTCATTCGTGCTTTCTGTTCCGCTGATCGTCTTCCCGGCGGGGGTCCTACCGGGACGAAGTAGATGTCCATGGGATTGCCGGTGGGGTGATCGACGAACTTGACCTCTACTTTCATGTCGCATTCTACGTCTTCCGGCTCGATGCCCACTAGGCGGCCTGCGATCATAGTGTTCGCTCCTTCAACTCTCACATACGCCAAGAGGAAGGGTAGGTCCGCCAGAAATGCCTCGCCTGCGAAACCAAGGACTGTAAAGCAGTGAAGCATGCCGCGCATCGGCATCTCCACCCACTGAGTCTCAACAAGATGGCACTTGTTCCTCCAGCAGTGCGCTCTCGGCGGGCAGAATACGTCTCCGCATTTCGGACACTTGGTTCCGAACAGCTTCTTCTCGAGCAGTTCCTCAAAGAATCTTGAGACGAGTCCATAACTGTGCTCGTACATCACGTCCCATGGCCGGTTGACGAGCATGTATCTTGCTCTTTCGAGCTTGTCAGGTCTTGGTCCCTTGTCCCCTTCGATGATCTTGTAGCCGACCACGTTCCACTTCCCAACCCGGCCCCATTCTTTCCATTTCTCATCGGGCTTCTTCTCTTTGAGAACTTTGTCAGGCTGCATTTCCATCACCTCTCCACGATCATGACCGTGATTGCGGTTCCGGTGCCCGCATGGCTGTGATTAAGCCCAACCTTCGCGCCCTTCACTTGAGTGGCATTGCTCTTGTGCTTTTTTCCAATCTCCTGTCTCAGTTGCCAAAAGAGCTCGACGGTTTGGCCGATTGCCGTAGAACCAACCGGGTGCCCGAACCCTTCCAGGCCGCCGCTTACGTTCACCGGTATTTCACCGTCCACGTAAGTCTGTCCTTCTCTGATGAGCGTCTTGCCTTCGCCCCTTTTGCAAAAGTCTAGATCCTCGCAGGTTTGGAGTTCGCTGGAATCGTAGGCGTCGTGTATCTCTACGACATCGATCTCCTTGAGAGGCTTCTTGATTCCCGCCATCTTGTAAGCGGTTCTGGCAGCGTACTTGCAGGCTCCGAAGTTGGTCAGCTCGGGGTAGGGCTCTCTTGGTTTCAGGGCGTATTTCGGGTAGGTTCGTGCCTCGCTGGGGAACATGCCATGAAAACCGGGGTTATCCGGACGGTCTCCAGGCCTCATCATGTCGGTTCCTAGTCCGAGCCCTGTTATCCAGACTGGCGTGTCGGTGATTTTCCTCGCGTATTTCTGAGAGGCAAGAACTATTACACTTGCTCCTTCGCTGAGAAGGCAGCAATCAAGCACCTTCAAAGGCCATGCGATCAGACGTGATGACAAGACGTCATCAACCGTGATCTTCTTTCCTCCACACTCGATCGGCCACTGTGCGTAGGGGTTGTCTAGGCTGTAGTTACGATTCTTCACGGCAATCATTGCCAGATCCTCCTCCGTCTCGCCGTAGAGGTACATGTGACGCGCTTCCATTGCCGCGTAGTATCCAGTGTAGTAGCCGCCAACAGGAAAGTCAAAGTCAGTATCGCTAGCTAGCGCTATGAATTCATTCGCCTTCGGCGATGAGACCTCTCCCTGTTTTTCGAAGCCGCTAACCAGGCAGATTTCGGAGAGCCCAGACGCTACCAGCGCCCAAGCGGCCCTAATCGCTGTGCCTGGTCCTGCCCCTCCATTTTCAACCCTGAAAACGGGTTTTGGTGTCAACCCAAGATAGTCGTTCGGAATCCATTGAAATGCAAGTTGCTGTTCGAAGTGATCGCTGAAGTAGGAACATACATGGTTGTCAATGTCGCTAATCGACAGGTTCGGGGTATCCTCAAGAGCCTCATTCATCGCTTGGGCGACCATCTCCTCCTGTGTCTCATGCCTAGGTTTCTGATACCTGGAGATGCCGCCTGCAACCACAGCCACTCTTCTCAAGAAACTTCACTGGGATTTGGAAACCGGTTGTAGAATAAAACAGTTCGGTCTTCTGGCTTTCGTTTTTATGTGCTCTCAAACAGGGAGCGAAGGTGCAACTTCTATGAATATTTGAAGCCCAGACACACATTAGTCCTGGCGGAAAAAAAAGGAAAAAATGGGTTTGTGGTCTGAGTTTTCAGAACCTACTTGATTTGTATTGGAGTTACGTCTTTGCCGCACTTGTCACAGAAGGTCGCGTAGCCTGGAATTGGAGCGTTACAGCTTGGACATGCCTTCAGCCTAAGCTGTTTCGTTCTGATGTACTGGTGCATCAACTTGGTAAGTTCCGTGTAACTCAGAAGAGCACCTCTTGGTTGACCGGTGAGCAACGCGAGCGTATCGTCCGCAACAATCGACCTCTGTGTGAGCATACTCGTTCTAGCCATACAATCACCTCCAGACAGTTAGGCGACCTTTATCCTGAGCCAAGACGTGTGAATCGCGTTCTGGCTTCGCTCTCTCTCAAGAATGAGACTCAATTTTTCAATTGGACACTGCCACGTGCGTACCTGAACACAGCCTAGGACTATAATTTCACATGTTCAAGGTTCTATTAGGCAGCCACAGAGGCGTGTTTTTCCTTAAATCCATACGAGTACGGGGAGAAAGCCCTGAGCCATATAAGACGGCCAATGGTCTTCAGGCCCTCACGCCCCCGTTTTTGAGACTCAACCGCTTATAGTTGAGATAGGCCAAAATGAGGCTTCCGAGCACCGGATTTCCAAAGCGAGATGAAACCCCCTGGCTGAGTTACCACCCCCCGCTGGAACGATACGGCACTGCACCCACCAAGACCTAGCTGCAATCCTGCAAATCATCAACGAAGCAGCAAGGGCCTACGACCCTGTCCTGCCACCTCACGTATACCATGAACCGCAGATGACCATGAACGAGTTGCAGCGAGAAATCGGGAGAGTATCATTCCTTGCCTACGAGGAGGAAGGCAACATGCTCGGAGTTATGGGGTATGAATACGTTGACGACGTGGCGCTCATCAGACACGCCTACACGCGTCCCAAATCCCAAGGTAGAGGCATCGGCAGCCTCCTGCTCAGGCACATCGAAGAAATCATTACGAACTCAAACAAGGCTATGAGAATCATAATTGGAACCTACACGCGAGCCTCCTGGGCAATCACATTCTACGAAAAGCACGGATACCGAAAATCCAGTAACCCACAAGAAATTCTAACAAAATACTATGATATTCCAGAAGTCCAGCGGTTGAACTCGCTCACGCTCGAGAAGAGCTTGACGCAAGCAGAAAGCTAGATTACTCAAGGCGATTCTTCTTAGATTCGAGGGACACTGTTGAAACCGGAAGTCCTCGATTTTCTGTTAGCCATCAGGTCACTGATGACAGTGGGAAGGTTCAGCGTTTACAAATGTCATTTCCGCGAAGATGTTGCACAACATTCCTACTACACGGCGTTGTATGCCATGGTTCTAGCCGACCTCGAAAAGAAAAGAGGGACAAAGGTGGATGTGGAGCGGTTGCTTAGAATGGCACTCTTGCACGACGCCGAGGAAGCGCGAACGGGCGACATTCACCACCCCTTCAAACATCAGGACGCCGCTTTTGCCGAAAAGCTAGATGACCGTGCCCTCGACTGGTTCGAGAATTTGATGGGCAGCTTGCCGCCTGACCTTGCCCACGAATACATTCGCCTACGAAGGTCAAGTCGGGAGATTTCAGCGACTGAAGTAAATATTCTGAAGGCAGCAGACAAGATTGAAGCACTTCTCTGGGCATACGAGGAATATCTGCTGGGAAACGTACATGTCCGGAAAGCGCTAATTGTAGAGGATATTCTTTCAAAACTTGATCAAATCCAACTCGAATCGGTCAAAACGCTTCTTTCGGAAATCCGAAGAAGAATCGAAGAGGGCCCAATAAGGTAGCAACAACGTATAGCAGGTAGTCTTGATGCCGAGGCGTGTACAAATCCTAGTTATAGGGTTCGGGAAGGACCATTGCCCTGAGATTGCGTACCGGGCCGCCTACCAAGTGGGGTCAGAAGTGGCGAGGCAGGGCGCAGTTCTCATTAGCGGTGGGCTTGGCGGAGTGATGGAGGCAGCAAGCCGCGGGGCTAAGGATGGCGGTGGTTTCGTTATTGGTATAATTCCTCAAGACGATAAACGAGCAGCGAACGAGTTCTCCGATGTCGTCATAGCCACAGGCATAGGCTTCGCCAGAGATTTCCTAACCGCATACTCTGCGGACGCAATAATAATTGTCGGCGGTGGGGCCGGAACCATGATCGAGGTAGCCGCAGCCTACCAGAAGAAGATACCAATCATCGCACTGAAAGGTACCGGAGGAATGGCAGACCGACTGGCTGATACGTACATTGACGATCGGAAGATCGAACGAATACTAGGAGAGAGCACACCGCAGAGAGCGGTGGAAACGGCTTTCGCTTTGATTAATGCAAATCCCTAGGCATTGACGCAGCATCATTTTCAAGATCCTTGACAATTACATTTTAGGTACGTAGCCTCTTCATCTACGCATGCAATTTCGATACCAGCGTGCACCCGACGTCTCCGAAATGCTAGTCAAAATCATAGACAGGCTAGGTTTCACACATATCCCCAAGCACCGGGTTTACTGCTACCGAAGCTACGGCTCCAAGGCCAGCAATACCATAGCCCGCGTTCACTCGTTGCCGCGCATTTGGCAGCAAGCACTGAGCGAACCAGCTTACTATGTGGTTGAAGTCCTGGCTGAACAATATGACTCCTTGCCATACGACGAAAAAGAGAAGACTCTGATCCACGAACTCTTGCATATCCCAAGATCCTTCGGGGGCGGGTTTCGGCACCATAAGGATTGGGTGACTACGCGTCGTGTGGAACAGCTTCACAGAAAGCTAAGAGAGAATTAGGGTAAGAGTCGTCTCTACGCTCGTTTGTTTCGCTTCGACACCAGCCGCCACACGATCCATATCACGATTAATGTGAGCAAGACGTAGACGACGAGGTTGATGTATCTAAAAGCGGCCACAACTTCCTCCCAAGAGGACCCAAGCCACCATCCAAGATAGATTAGTAATATGTTCCATGGTAGGCAACCTACGAGAGTGTAGAACGCGAACTTCGACTTACTCATCTTGTAAGCGCCTGCTGGAAACGAAACCAGCACCCTCGCCGTTGGTACTAATCGAAGTAATGCGACCACTACCGCACCGTATCGGTCGAACCAACCGCGGGTTCTCCGAAGGCGTGTCGCATCAATGTAGGGAAGCCTCGACTGTCCCACAAGGAGGGAACTGCCAAGTTTCCAACCGATGAAATAGTCTACGAAGGAACCTATCATCGCGGCTACTGTACTAATGAGAACAACAAACCAAAACTCCAACGTTCCCTGCGAAACTAGGTACCCGGCTAGCGGCAGGATTACTTCACTGGGCACTGGGAAGGCGGCTGCTTCCAGCAACATGAGGGCGAAAATTCCAGCGTAACCTCCCGCTGTCGCTAGGTTGATCACGATCCGCGGGAGGTTCGACATCAACGCAATAATCCCTCCAGCTGGACCTTCCGCACCTGACTCGGCGAGGTCTTCGAGGTAAGACAGCACGGTGAAAACAACTGGGAACATGAGTAAGAGTGTAATCAGTAATTTTCGTGTCCAGCGCTTCATCCAGTGAACACCGCTTAATCGCAGCTGAAGTGTTCTCTAAGAAAAGAGTGTGGGCGAATCATCGAGAACGCAGTTCCACATCATTCGAGTCTTCGGCGCCGAATTTGGATGACGATTAGCGATGCCCCGAACACGGCGGCAAGCACAAGCTGTGGCGCGGTTACCTCCGGGATGGGGTTGAGCGTTGACACCTGTAGGATGGTTCCTTGGCTGCCCGCAGCTTGAGGTGCACCCACGATCAAACCGAAACCGTTCGACGAGATGAAGATGGAATTCAAGTTAGGGTTGCCGGAGATTGAAGGGGAAGGCGCAGTCTGGTACCAGCTTATTCCATTCCAATGCAGGATTGTACCCAAGTCACCGACTGCCCATGCTTCCTGCGGGTTCACCTGCGCCACCGAGTTCAGCTTTGATGTAACTCCAGCAGCTACGGGAACCCACCCTACGCCGTTGAAATAGAGAAGCGTCCCACCGGAACCTACAGCCCATCCGTGGCTTGAGTCCAGGAAAAAGACCGAGTTCAAGGATGCACTCGTTGAGCTGGGGTAGGTTAACCATTGGCCGCTCTGGTATCGGAGTATTATTCCCACGTTACCTACAGCCCAGCCATCACTGGGGCCTACCATGAAGATGTTCCGCAGCGTGTTTGGTGTGGGCGCTGAGACTACTCCCCATGAGCCGCCAGAGTAGTGAAGGATTGCGCCGTTATCTCCCACGGCCCAACCGTTGTCCGCATCAACCATGAACACCGAGTGTAAGATCCCGTTGACGGGTGGCGCTGGAACCTGCACCCACGATCCTCCAGTGAAATGCAAAATAGCCGGGTTGCTTCCCAGGCCGCCCACAGCCCACCCCTCAGATGGGTTCACCATGGAAACCGAGTAAAGATCCGTTGTGGTCGCATAAGCACTTCCTCTGGTGAATGAGTTACCGTTCCAATGAAGCAACGTGGGCTCGCCCGCACCGGTTCCGCAACCCCCGGTGGAGCATCCAACTATCCATCCATCGCCACCGTTCGACAAGTAAACCGACTCAAATGTCGATCCAGGAACACCTTGCGGAGGTGTTTGGGTACTCAACGGTATGATTGTTCCGGAATCACCAACCGCCCAGCCATTTCCCCCGAGGAAGGAGACGGCGTTCAAATTCTGGTTTGTCCCAAACTGATTCGAAGCCAACAACCACGCGCCATTCAAGTAATGCAATACAGTTCCGGAAGCGCCCACAGCCCAGCCCTCCGTTGGGCTTACAAAGAAAACTGCTTTGAGCTTCTGGTTCGTGGGCGAGGATGAAACGGGGCCGGTCCATATCCCTGACGAGTAATGGAAAATGTTTCCACTGTCGCCAACGGCCCATCCCTCGTTTTGGTTAACCATGAATACGGAGTTGAGAGTTGTTCCCACGCTGGGATACGGCGCCCATCCCCCGCCCGCATAATGGTAGATGATTCCGCCTAAGCCAACCGCCCAGCCGTCTGATGCGCTGGTCATAAAGATGGAATTCAGCCCAGCCGAGGCCGAGGAAACCTCGTTCCATCCACCCCCCAAGCCCACAACCCCAGACCAATGCCAGAACGCGCCCGAAACAGCGTCGACAGCCCACGCGTCAGTAGAACTAGTCGAGAAGACTGACCCAAGTTCCTGTGCATCGGGTCCAGAGAGCCCAGTCATTGCTTGTTCCCACGAAACTGGGCTGTGGAAGAGTGCGACGGCCGTCCCGCCGCTCCCGCCTACCGCGAAACCTGAATCTGAACTGGGCGCCCCTGGCGGCCCGAATGATAATCCAAGAAGGTGTGAGCTGGTGCTCGAAGCAACCAGGGTCCAATATGAGCCGTCGAAATGTTCGATTGTCCCTGCGTTCCCAACAGCCCAAGCATCATTGGGAGCCAGAATAGCCACGCCATTTAGGTTGTCTGTCGTAGAGGCCGACGGTCTGAATTGCGCCGTAGTAAATGGGAGTGCCACGAAGAGCAGGAAGCCGAGCAAAATCGACGCGTAGACTATTGGGCGGAAGGTCGAGGAATGCACCTCTCGGTGACCGTAGGTATTGCTTTTGTATGTATTAGTGCTTCGCAAAGATTGTTATGTTACGCACGTTTTTCATGGCTTGATGTTTGCAATTGCCCAATCAGTTCAAGATAACTAAGGTAAGCGGCCGGGAAATCCTAGACTCGAGGGGAAACCCGACCGTTGAGGCAACAGTCTACTCCGATGACATATGGGAGAAAGCTGCAGTCCCATCGGGCGCTTCGACGGGAACGCACGAGGCCCTGGAACTCCGGGACGGAGACCCGAAACGTTACGCCGGATTGGGCGTGCTCAAAGCTCTCAGAAACATCGGGGAAGTAATCGCCCCGAAACTCATAGGCCTCGACCCACGACTACAGTCGAATATTGACCATGCAATGATCGACTTGGATGGGACACCGAACAAGTCGCGGCTGGGCGCAAATGCAACACTAGCCGTATCGCTGGCGGTGTCGAAGCTTGCCGCCCGGCTTGAAGGGAAATTCCTCTATGATTATTTGAGCAACGGAAACGGTCGAACCCTTCCCGTACCGGCCATGAATGTAATCAACGGTGGCAAGCATGCCGGAACGGGCCTAAAGGTCCAGGAATTCATGGTTCTCCCCGCGGGAGCACTGAGCTTCACAGAAGCCCTACGCGCTGGCTCAGAAGTATACCACACACTCAAGCGGATAATCGAATCCAAACATGGAAGGCAAGCGATCAACGTTGGCGATGAAGGAGGATTTGCACCCCCTCTCAACAGGACTTTAGAGGCCCTGGAGGTTCTGTCGCAGGCCATATCCGAAGCCGGCTACTCCGCCGGAAAAGACGTTTTCCTAGGGTTCGACGCCGCCTCATCAGAATTCTGCCGAAACGGAATGTACGAAATTGATGGGAAGAAACTCTCCCCAGAAGAACTAGCAGAGTTCTACGAACAGTTAGCAAAGAGTTTTCCAATCCGCTACATCGAGGACCCATTCGAACAGGAAGATTTCGAACATACCGCCCAGTTCACACGCAAGGTCGGCCATTGGGTTCAGGTCGTGGGCGACGACATCTTCGTTACAAACGTTACGCGATTGAAGAAGGGCATTGACGCTGGCGCCGCGAACGCGCTTCTGTTAAAGGTTAACCAGATTGGCACTTTAACGGAGGCAGTTGATGCTGCGAAGCTGGCGCTGGCTAATCATTACAGGGTTGTGGTTAGCCACAGGTCAGGCGAGACAGTGGACACAACCATTTCCGACCTCGCGGTCGCATTGAACTGTGGGCAGATAAAAGCGGGGGCACCTTGCCGCGGTGAACGAATTGTCAAGTATAACCGGCTGCTTGCTATAGAGAAGGAGCTTGGCAGCAAAGCTCGCTATGCAGGTTTGAATGCGCTTCAAGCCAGCTGACTCGCTAATTCCATCTTTATCTGTTGAGCTGCTCCAACAGCAGAGGGCTGAGTTACATGGATGCGTATGAATGCGTTGCAACGAAACTGGACGTGCGTGAATTCGATTCAAGAGACGTTCCGGCGGACGTGAAGCTGAAGGTGCTGGAAGCCGCCCGTCTCACGGGGAGTGGGATTAACAATCAGCATTGGCGCTTCATCCTAGTTCAAGGGCGTGACCATCTCAAACGTCTGGCGGAAGACAGCACGACAGGCAGTTGGGTTGCTCAAGCGAACTTCGCAGTCATCGTCTTAACGAACCCGAAATTTGGATTCCACATGCTCGACGCGGGCAGGGCGGCTCAAGATATGCAAATCGCCGCATGGAACTTTGGGATAATTTCTTGCCTTTTCACTGGATTGAACCTTGAAACCTTGCGAAGGGATTTTGGTATACCTAATAACTTGAATCCGAGCGTCGTCGTTGGGTTCGGGTACCCGGGCCGAAAGGTAACCGGCAAGAGGAAGAATCGCAAACCGCTGAGCGACCTTACCTTCCTGAACAGTTACGGGAATCGCTTGGAACCAGGGAAGCTTCACGGCTAGCGAGAGAAGAAAGTTGCCATTATCCAAAACCGAATTTGAGAAATTTCTGCAAGAGCCACGAATGGCTCATCTTGCTACCGTGTCTAAGAAAGGGAAGCCGCGTGTGAACCCCATTTGGTACGCATACCAGAACGGAATCTTCTACTTCACAACCCGCCTAGGCCGCTTGAAGGGGCAGCATATGAAAAGTAACCCTGCGATCGCTTTGAGTATCGCGACAGACATCGGTCCATACGTGGCTGTGTGCGTATTCGGAAACGCTCAGGTCCTCAAGGAGGATCGAGACGACTGGTTGAAGAAGGTTTCTTTCCGTTACGGCGAAGAGGAAGGGAAGGAATGGCTGGCTGAAGTCGTCAAGCAGCCTGATCGAGTCGTTATGATGCTGAAACCCGAGCGCGTGTTATCTTGGAATTATGGGCGTGGAGATTCCGAGCGGCAGGAAAAAGGCGAGTCGATGGCAACGCAGACGTGAACATGCGAGCTATCCTAGAAGCCTAGAAGGACTTGTGTTCTGTTCGAGCAATGATTTCATCCTGCAGTGTCTTGCCGAGGTCACAGAAGTAGTCGCTGTATCCTGCCACTCGAACGATCAAGTCCCGATATTTCTCGGGGTTCGCTTGTGCTGCGCGTAGAGTTTCCGCTGTCACGACATTCATTTGGACGTGGTGGCCGTCCAGCTTGAAGTAGGATCGCACCAGGTGTGCGAGGTTGTCAATGCCCAATTCGCCCTCTAGGAGTGATGGGGAGAATTTCTGGTTTAGTAGCGTTCCACCCGCGCGGACTTGGTCCATTTTGGCAACCGACTTTATCACGGCTGTAGGCCCGTGTGTATCGGCACCCTGTACGGGCGAGACACCTTCGGACACTGGCTCATACGCGTGTCTTCCGTCGGGCGTTGCACCCACTACCGAGCCGAAGTAGACGTGGCACGTTGTGGAGAGGTAGTTGACTGCATAGAATCCTCCCTTCGTGTTCTTTCGGCCGCTAATCACGTGGTATAATGAATCGAAGGCCGCTCTCAACCATTCATCAGCGTAGTCGTCGTCGTTTCCGTACTTCGGCGTCTTATTCCAAAGCATTTGGCGGATTAATTCATGTCCTTCAAAATTCTTTTCTAGCGTCTTGAGCAATTGTTCCATGCTCAACTGTTTCTCATCGAAGACGTGACGTTTGATCGCCGCTAGGCTGTCTGTTAGCGTGCCGATTCCAACGGGCATTATGTAGGTTGTATTGTAGCGTGGGCCACCATCATTGTAGTCTCTACCCTTCAAGATGCAATCATCAATCAGAGTCGATAGAAATGGGGCGGGCATTTGCTCGGCGAATAATCTCTCAATAATATTGCTCCCTCTAACCTTGATGTCAACGAAATGTTTCAATTGTTTAGTGAATGCGTCGAAGAGTTCGTCGAAAGACTTGAAACCCGCTGGGTCGCCCGTGGTTGACCCAATCGTCTTGCCTGTGCGCGGGTCTACTCCGTTGTTTAGGGTAATCTCCAATATTTTCGGTAGGTTCAGGTACCCGGTTAGTATGTAAGCCTCTTTGCCAAAGCATCCGGTTTCAACGCAACCGCTTATGCCGCCTGACCGTGCGTCTTCAACAGCCTTGCCTTGGCGGACAAGTTCTTCGACAATTAGGTCGACGTTGAATATCGACGGTTGTCCCCATCCCTCCCTGATAATCTCGCAGGCTCTCTTCAGGAAGCGGTCGGGGCTCTTTTTGCTGAGTTGGATGTTCGAGGATGGTTGTACGAGCCTCATCTCATCAATAACATCTAGGATCAAGTAGCTGAGTTCGTTGACCCCATCGGAACCATCCTGCCTTAGGCCGCCGAGGTTGATGTTGGCGAAGTCCGTGTAGGTGGCGCTCTCCTCCGCCGTTACACCGACTTTCGGCGGCGCGGGTTGATTGTTGAACTTCACCCAGAGGCATTCCAAGAGCTCCTTCGCTTTGTCTCTCGTTAGTGTTCCATCCTCAAGCCCTCGCTTGTAGAACGGGAACAGGTGTTGGTCAAGATGGCCTGGGCAGAAGGAATCCCACGTGTTAAGTTCCGTGATTACGCCCAAGTGAACGAACCAGTAGGCCTGCAGTGCCTCCCAGAAGTCACGTGGTGCATGCGCGGGGACATGTGAGCAAATCTCTGCGATTCTCTCCAGTTCCTCTCTCCGTCGAGGGTTAGTTTCATGCTGAGCCATCTCGCGCGCTTTCTCGGAGTGGCGTTGAGCAAACCGGATGATGGCATCACAGCAAATAGCCATGGCCTCGAGCTCTTTCTGCTTCCTGTAGGCGTCAGCGTCGTTGTGATAGTCGAGCTTTTGCTTCGCGTTCTCGATGTCGACCTTGAAGTCTAGGAAGCCTTTACGGTAGATTTTATCGTCCAAAACGGTGTGCCCTGGGGCGCGCTGTTCCATGAACTCCGTGTAGATACCGGCCTCGTATGCCGCTTTCCACTCCTCCGACATTTCGGAAAAGATACGGTCACGGATGGTTCGGCCTCGCCAAAACGGGATAATTCTGTCCTCGTAGACCTTTCGCGTTTGGTCGTCAACGGCAAAGGAAATTTTCTTTCGGTCGTTGAGAATTTGAAGGTCCTTAAGGCTATGGCAGCACAGTTCCGGATACGTGGGCGTAGCCTTCGGCGCAGGGCCTCTTTCGCCGACGATTAATTCTCCGTCACCTACGTAGATCGCCTTGCTTTCCATCAAATGCTTGAATGCAAGTGCTCTTCTGATAGGGCTAGCGGGTTCCGAGGAGTGTTCATAGAATTCCGTCATTAGTTCGGCTCTTTCACCTGAGATCCGTGGTTTCGTATCCAGGCTTTGTTGCCTAAGCTTTCCCACTCTTTCATTCATATCATCAACCTCCTACCTTAACCAGTAACCCAAACCCTTCCAATTTCTCGACTATCGCACCCGTTTTTGAGGTGGAGGGCGGTTCGACTTCCGGCATTCTGTTTACCATTCCGAGTCGCTTGTACTTTTCAATGCCAAGTTCGTGGTAGGGAAGAACATCAATTTCTTTCACGCTTCCCAATGACGATACGAATTCACCCAATCGAAAGACGTTCGCATCATCGTCATTCACGCCGGGAATGACGGGGAAACGAACAATGACGTGGTCATGAACTTGAGAGAGTTGCCGCAGGTTCTTCAGGATCATCTCATTTGAGACACCCGTGAACCTACGATGAGTCTCATTATCGACGACTTTCAAATCATACAAGTACAAATCTACATATCGGCCGCTATTCAGTAAAGTCTTGGAGTTTACGAACCCGCAAGTCTCAACGGCCGTGCGTATTCCCCTCTCATTGCAGGCTTCAAGTAGGTTCTGGAGGAAGACGGGTTGCATAAATGGTTCGCCGCCTGAAAAGGTGACTCCGCCACCAGATTCGTCGTAGAAAATATTGTCCTTCTCTATTTCTTCCATGACGTCGGAAACTTTGATTCTCTTCCCCGCCATTTCTCTGGCTTTCGTCTGGCACGCTATAGTGCACATGCCAGAAAGCTTACAGGCATTTCTTAGAAGAGTTGGAATGCCTTCGAGGATTTTGATAGCGTGATTCGGGCATGCTTCTACGCAGCTGAAGCAACGGATGCATCTTTCTTCTCTGTAAACGAGTTGTGCTGCGGGAGTCTGTCCTTCAGGGTTGTGGCACCACCAACAGCGCAGAGGGCAGCCTTTGAAGAATATGGCGGTCCGAATGCCCGGGCCGTCATGCGTTGAGAACTTTACTATATCAAAAATAGTTCCAGCAGAATCTTCGATTCCATTTTCACGATGCCCCTGATAGCTTAGAGCCGTAAATTGCTCTGACAAGCATGATTACAACTACTAGTTCTCTCTCTTCCACATCAATTGACCCGAGCTATATCTCCTGTGAACGATTTCCATAGTACGCTATCTCCGCCTGAACTTTCGTCTTCTCTTTTCGGTGATTTTCATTCTGATCTGGCGGAAGTCCTTTTCACGTTCCTTCATTTTGGCTTCAAAGAAGTCAACCGCCTCCTTGCAGGCAGCCAGGTCAACGCGTGCTCTGTTGGCTAGAAATGGGATAATTGACCTGTAGGCTCGTTCCCTTAGTTGCGGTTCCGTTATTTCCCCTGCCACAGCATCTGCGACGTATGTGGCCAGAATTTCCTTCAGCTCAACAGTACCCGGCCCTGAATTGTATGGCTGCGGTGTCTTCTCTTTAACGAAAGTGAAGACGAAATCTCCGACGAAGGCGCCGATTTGCATCGCGTGAAAAGTTGTGGTGTAAGGGCGAATGGGGTTCTGGTAAAGTAGCCCATCCGGGTGAAGTGTGAAACCAGCTTTCGAGGCTCCGGTTATGAAACTCGCAACAACTCGTATGTCCCTACTATTGAAGGTGGACACAAGGCAGCGGTTGGGTTTGAGAACTCTATAGCACTCTTTCAGCACGGCGTAAAGAAGCGATTCATACTCTTCGACTCCCTTCCCCTGAGTCCTGTTGATTATTACCTCGCTACCCTTGTCAATGATTTTTCCTTCACTCAGCCAGATATGCCAATAGTCTGAGAGTTCAGCATAGTTCACGTTACCACCGTACGGCGGGTCTGTAATGATTGCGTCGACAGAACTCTCCGGGAAAGGAAGTTCCGAAGAGCTCTGGTTGAGTATGAGGCAAGAAGCGTTCCCCTTGGCCAGCTCGTTGAAGTCCCGTGCAAATACGCAGAATTTTCCTAGGTGTTGATTACTGTATTTCTTCCCACGAAGTATGGCCTGCGCTCGTCGTCGAAAGGTGTTCCAGACGTTAATTTCGAGGCTTCTCGGATACACCCAGTAGGCATGCATAGCCCAACCCTCAACTATTTCACCTCTAAGGTGGGATTGCCGGCTCGCCCACTTCAATGAACCACTAAACGCAAACCTCAGAAAATCCCTGCATTCACTATCCTCAACACGGCTAATCTCAGCATGAAGGATGGACAGCGCGAGGGCGTTCCTTTTCGTGAAGAGTTCGTGGAAGAAATTGATGTGCTTACTCAAGAGAGAGTTGGTTTTGTCACCATTTGGTATTCGGGTCTTAGGATACCAAAGCTTCCGCTGGCTAACGAATCGGGCAAAGTTTTCAGTGATTTGCCTCGCAAGCCTGAGGTCATGCTGTCCAGGCGATTTCTCATCACTGGTCCCGCATTTCTGGCAATCATACTTTAGCCGGATCATTCGCCCTGTTGCTTCGTCCCACTCAATCCAATCGGCAACCGCTTCAGAATTGCACCTAGCACATTTCGTTCGGTAGAGCCGTGATATTTCTAATTCGACTCTTTGGCTAACGTGGAGAAGCGCTTGTTGGAAAGATTGCAGGTTTAGGGGTTTGCATTCCATTTCTGTTATGTATGTTGCCAGCGGGTTGGCATCAACCCCGATCGTCTTTCTGTCCAGTTTGAGGGACTCAACGACGGTTACCCCGCCGCCACAGAATGGGTCTAGAACAATGTCACCTACCGTGCTATAGTGCAAAACAAGTTCGTGAAAAACGTTCCAAGGCCTCCGCGCGAAATACCTATGCATAGTGTAGACTGGGGTGTGAGGTCTGGCATCTACGATCTGTGAGAATACGGAGGTCAATGTTCCAGTCTTGAACGTCTGCATCTAGTTCTTATATTGTGAGCGGGTCGTAACTTTCTGCGGGTGTTTCGAATGATCAAGAAAGCACTGTTCATGGAGGGGCATGTGCCGAAGGGTGGCGCTTGCATTTCGGCCTTCCTCGTTCTGAGGGGCAAGGATGGCATCCTTCTAGGTAAGATGGTTAAGCCTGAGATTTGGGTTGAGAAATTCTACGTCGGAGAAAAGTTCGCACCGCAATATGTGGCTTCTAACAAGTGGATTCTTCCGGCGTCCCACTTGGAATATGGAGAGAGGCCTGAGGACGCGGCGATGCGAGTTCTGACCCAGGAGGTTGGAGTAAGGAAACCGGGCAAGTTGACGTATCGGCAGGTCCAATCGCATCTTTCTAAGGACCCGAACGATCCAGAGGCCGCACATTGGGATCTTTGTTTCGTATACGAGGGGACCTTGGGGGATAAGGTGGAGCGGCCAGAGTGGTTCTCTGAGCTTAGGTATGTGAGACCCGAAGGCCTAACTAGTCAGGACTTTGCACGTGGCCATGGAGACGTGCTGAAGGAGTACGGATTACTCAAGCAGTAAGGATTCTTCTCCCGTACGCTTTGCCTTGGACCCGTGAAGCCTATTCGTGACGGGGTTCAGTGTCGCTCAGTCGCTAAATTTGTCCCCGCATTGATCTGAGGGCAAGGTCCAGAGGAGGTGCTTAAGCAATGTGTGGTGGACGCAGATTCCTAACGAAAGAAGAGAAGCTAGAATGGCTTGAAGAATACAAGACCAATCTCGAGAATGAACTGAAAGGCGTGGCGGAAAGAATCGAAGAACTGAAACACTGAGAGCATCTCTTCCTCTCTTCTTTTTTCTTTATCCTCTTCTTCAACTTCATATCGGACAGCAGCATCTTAGAATTCACTCGAAAGGTGTTCCTTTGCCTTCGGTTAAGCGTACGATAGACCTGTTGATCTATCTGTCAGTCGCCATGGGAATTCTTCTCCTCCTGCAACTGTACGCTCTCGTTCCGAGTTGGCTTTTCTACTCGGTACTCGTAGGATGGGTGGCTTATGTCATCGTGGCTGCGCTTGCGGCAACGGGGCATAGAATCGCGTATCCACTAGCTTTCCTTCTCTCACTACTCACGCTCGCAGTCTCCCTTCCACAACCGGAGCATCAATCATTCGTAGAGGCAGGGTTGTCACCTGCATCGATTACGTTCCTGGTTGGGTCAGCCCTTCAGTTGACCCTCCTGATTCTCATCCCGGTCTATTTCTTACGCAAAAGATCAGGTGGCAAACCAAGTTAGCGTTTCAGCAGCACGTCCGCAAATTGGAAACCATCCCGAAACACAGATTCCCCAACTTCAACGGGAATCCGTTCATGAAAGTTTGGTCCATCATAGACGAAGGTGTGAAATTCCCCATTCTCACCGCACGGGTCAACACTCGGCGGTAGGTCCGTTAGGAGGGAGTAGTCGAATTGGCGGCCCGCAAATTTGGCGTCAACCCTCTTTGGGTCAACGCAGGTGAGAATGGATCGGAAACCAAGCTGCAGCATCTCCCGGGCAAGGCCTGCTGTGTCCCTTCCCCACACAGGAAAAACAGGCTTGAGGTCAAGCTTCATGAGGTTCGCTTCCCGATACTTCCGAATGTCTTCAAGGAATAAGTCGCCAAAAATGACATGCGTAACCCCATTTTTCTTCCATCGGGATAGGACATCCCGCATTTTCTCTTCGTAAACCAGGTTCGGGCAAGGATAGGGTATCAACACTTTCTCCAGGGGTATGCCCACGGACTTTGCCTGCAAGTCAAGAAGCTCCTCCCTAACCCCATGCATAGAAACCCGGCGGAATTGTTCGCTGAGTGTTGTTAGGAGGCCGACTACCTCGAATTGCTTTCCTGCGAGGGTTCGGTATAGTGCCATTGCGCTGTCCTTACCGGAAGACCAAGAAAGAATAGCCTTCGGTTGACGCAAGAGTCGTCCCTGACGGAGCTTGGGCCCAGACCAATCAGAAAAAGATTAGTAAACTTTTATCCTGAGCTTGGACAGAGTTGTACCCGAGGCTAAGACCGTTGGCTAGAGTTGGTTATTTTGAAGGAACTGATGCACTTCTGTTGTCGAAGCTCGCTGCTGAAGGCGTTGAGACATTGCCGGTGGCGAACACATGGGACGGACACGGGAAGTACGTCAACCACCTTAGCAAGGGCGAGGTAAACGTTGTAGTCGGATATTTTCACAAGGTCATACCAGCTGAACAGGAACGCATGGGCCCGGCTGATCTGCTGTTCGCATGCAAGACCTTGGACATACCCGTCGTACTCATCGTCCCGGCCCCGGCGCGCGACAAGGCAAAGAAACTTCTAGAGGACGCGGGGCCGAAAGTGCACGTTGTGGCCCCAGAGGAAGCCGAAGCCGAGATTAGAAAGCACCTCTAACGCGACAACATCTCCTGAAGTAACATGCCCCGCCAATCTTCACAAGCACAATTTCCGCGAAATTCCGCGAATCATTGCAATCCGATTCGCGGTGCCTCCTGGAGAATACTGACTTAATGTCTGAAGCGTATAGGAGAAGCGTGGAGCTATACCGGATGGCGAAAGAAACAACAGGTTCTAACATGCAATTCAATGTTGATTCAGAAAGGCTGTCAGTTCATGAAAATTACCTCCGCTGTTTGCGGCTTCTTGCCTCATACGCTAGAACACACGATGACTCGGTCTTGGCATTCACTATCTGGGGGGGACGGAAAAGGCTGGGAGTGAAATTTCAAGGAAAGAACGTAACAGTCGGAGTTCCGAAAGGCGGTGACATAGAAATGGGAGTTACGCATGAATTGAAGAGTCCTTTTGAACTCCAAAAATTCCTGGAAAACTCCATGCAATTTACTATTGCAAACCTAAACGAAGAGTTATTTGAGAAAGCGTACGAGCAGCTCAGGAAGATTGAGTCTGAAAAGGGGATTGTAATCGAGGCAGACGAAGCCAAGAAATGGTGACCGAATTCTCGCAGCGCTTGAGGGGTTACAGTATGAGAATCAAGAAGATCTCGGCATGGAAGGTCGACCTTCCTCTTGAGGAAGGTGCGTACAAGTGGTCCGGCGGCAAATCTGTTACCGTTTTCGACAGCACAGTTGTTGGTGTAGAGACAGATACCGGTGTCATTGGTTATGGTGAGATGTGCCCACTTGGCCCGTATTACCTCCCCGCATACGCGAACGGTGTCCGCGCAGGCATCGCTGAACTGGGACCGCATTTACTCGGCGAGGATCCACTCGAAGTTGACCGTCTGAACCGTCGCATGGATTCTGCACTCAAAGGGCACCCCTACGTGAAATCTCCCATCGACATGGCCTGCTGGGACATCCTTGGCCGAGTCACCGGCCAGCCTGTATGCGTTCTGCTCGGCGGCCGTTATGGCGAAGATTTCGGCCTGTACCGTGCTATCTCGCAAGAATCACCTGAAAGTATGGCCAGTCGCGTGGCCGGCTATCGACAAGAAGGTTATCGTCGTTTTCAACTCAAAGTCGGGGGTGATCCTGAATCAGACATTGAACGTATCCGCGCCGTCTCCGCACGGCTGCAGCCCTGCGACCGCCTGGTGGCGGACGCGAACACCGGCTGGTTGATGCACGACGCCATGCGAGTTGTGCGTGCAGTTGAAGATGTTGATGTCTACATCGAGCAACCATGTTTGACCTACGAGGAGTGCCTATCAGTTCGCCGCCAGACGAATCATCCGTTCGTGCTCGACGAAGTGATTGATAGCATCGACATGCTTCTGCGCGGTAAGGCTGACCTAGCCATGGACGTGGTGAACATTAAGATCAGCAAATTCGGCGGTCTCACTAAAGCGCGTCAAGCGCGTGACCTTTGTGTTTCGATGGGCATAGCTATGACTATTGAGGACAGTTGGGGAGGCGATATCACGACTGCAGCCATAGCGCATCTAGCGCATAGTACGCCGCCTGAGTTTCTCTTCTCAACAACCGACTTCAATAGCTACGTTACTGTAAGCTTCGCAGAAGGCGCTCCACATCGCGTCAACGGCCGGATGGCCGCGAGCAAATTGCCGGGACTCGGCATCAAGCCGAAGATGGAAGTACTAGGCAAACCAGTGCTGACCATCGAATGAAAGCAATCATTGTCTACTAGAGGTTCTGGACCAAGATGGAAGATAGAAAACATCATTCAGCTCTTTTGTTGTCGCGAAAGGACATCGAGCGCGTGCTGACGCCAATCGAAGCGGTGAGAGCCGTGGAGAACGCATATAGAGAAGTCGGCCTGGGCACTGCAGTCGTCCCCTCTAGGCTCAGGGTGGACATGGACCGTTATGGCGGAAACATGCTTGTGATGCCAGCCTATTTGACTGGCGCGAACGCGTTGGCAACGAAACTTGTGACGACACATCTAAACAATCACAAGTTGGGATTGCCAACTGTAATTGCAACGATTATCCTAATTGACCCTGAGAACGGCCTACCCCTAGCCATCCTCGATGGAACATACATAACTGCAATCCGAACAGGCGCGGCGGGCGCTGTGGCAGCTAAGTACCTTTCGCGCGAGGATGCCTCTACGGCGACCATTGCAGGAACAGGGGTGCAGGGGCGTGCCCAGATACTTGCCCTGACCGAAGTTCGCAGAATAAAGAAGGTGTTTGCCTATGACCTCGATGCCGAGAGATGCCGAAAATTCGTCGAGGAAATGAAGAATCATGTCGACTCAGACTTCGCCGTGACAGACAATCTCGAAAATGCAGTTCGTGAGTCAGATATCGTCGTGACCGCCACGACCTCGTCGAAACCAATCATAAAGGGGGAATGGCTATCATCAGGTTGCCACGTGACAGGAATCGGATCACATACGCCTGATGCAAGAGAACTCGACGAGGAAGTCATGAAGCGAGCGTCAAAAATCGTGTTGGATACTTGGGACGCCAAGAACGTCGGCGATTTATCCTACCCAATTTCCAAAGGGATTCTACG
>JBAVCK010000007.1:0-17789 GCA_049586635.1 Bathyarchaeia archaeon | reverse complement strand
GAACCTAGAGGGACGCCGCGGGTCGGCGTAAGCGTCCAATCAATCATTAAATCTGACTCAAGACGCAAAAGCTCGGCTGAGCATTATGAATTCTGAACGGCCCATAGGTGAAGTGCGCCAAATCAATGTCAAAGCGGAGGCGCATGGTGAAAGAGGACTCCCGAAGAGGCCGGTTGATCGCGTGTTAGTGAAACGGAATGGGCTTGTGGGCGACTTCAACAGATGGCGGCATGAGGAAGCGCACGATGACCCTGCGATGGCTGTGCTTCTCATGCCCATCGAGACAATTCAAGAACTCAACAGGGAAGGCTGGCCGATCAAACCGGGAGATATTGGCGAAAATTTCACAACCTCAGGAATCCCGTACGGCAGCTTCGCTCCAGGGAAGCGATACAAACTTGGGCGAGCTGTGATTAAGATCACCAAGCCTTGCGACCCGTGCTCAAACCTATACTTGCTTCCATACGCTGGAAAGGACAAGGATATTGTGAAAGCCATCTACCAGCGGAGGGGCTGGTATGCGAGCGTGGAAGTGGAAGGCGAAGCCGCGCAAGGTGACACAATTGAAGAACTACGCGAATGAAAGGGTTAGGCTTAAATCAGGTCGCCTGAATGAAGCGATAGCGGTTTTTCGTTGAATTCCAAGTTAGCTTCATTTCTGTTTCCTAAGCCCACTGGTCGGGGCCAGTACGCGTTTGTGGCCCTTCGACTTGCCATAGCTGGGTTTTGGCTCAACTCCGACATCCCACGCTGGATTGCATTGGCCGCGGGAAATCCACAAGCAAACGGGCTTGTTCGAAACCTATTTGGGCCAAGCATGGTAGTGCCCCTCTCCTATC
Source organism: Bathyarchaeia archaeon (assembly GCA_049586635.1). Classification (GTDB taxonomy): domain Archaea; phylum Thermoproteota; class Bathyarchaeia; order 40CM-2-53-6; family 40CM-2-53-6; genus FEN-987. Next base: position 16,950 of record JBAVCK010000007.1, on the reverse strand, counting down.
TTTTCACAACCCTTGAAACTCTTGGAGCGATCGCCCTGATCCTGGGTCTACTCACAAGGTTAACAGCTGTATGGCCGGTCGTAGAATTCGCCATCACTGGCAGCGTAGGCCTCATGGGTGGAATAGGCGCACTAACCAAGGACTACGGCCTGATGGCTGGGGCACTTGTGTTACTCGCGAATGGAAGCCCCCTACTAAGCATTGACGGGCTCATTGCCAAGAAAGCAAACAAGTAAACGCCCCCAATCGCAGAGGGGCGCCGCACAAAGGGGTTTTTTGGCCGTTCCATCGCCGTGGCACTACAATTCGAAGTCACAGTCGGGATTGGAGCATTTCCAGGTATCCGCAACCGGGAGTAGTGTACCCTCAGAACACTTCCTACAAGTCGGTAAGTTGGCTAGTGTTATGTTTACTGTCATTCAATTCACCTCCACGGCCCTGTTTGAACCAGCGTTTCTTGGAGCGTACGTGCCCGTGTTAAGCAATATAGTTGGTGGTGGAGAGAATGGAAAGAACGGCAGGTCGGTTGAAACGAATCGTCGTGATAAGCGGGCAAGAGGCCTCGCGTATTGTCTCTCTAGGGAATTATTCGCGGAATTCTGCTCGTAAGACAGTGACGGCTCGGCCGCCGATGTACACCCGTTTATCGCCGACCCGAACGCATACTACGCCGCCGCGAGCTGAGGCTTGGTAGGCCAGTAACTCGTTCTTGCCTAGCCGGTCGCGCCAGAAAGGGCCTAGGACACAGTGTGCTGAGCCCGTTACGGGGTCCTCGTTGATGCCGGCCCGAGGCGCAAAGAAGCGACTAACGAAATCATATGGCTTGATTGTTGCCTTGGCGGTCACGATGAGCCCGCGGATTGGTAGAGCCGAAAGGCGGGTGAAGTCAGGCCTCAATTCCCTGACAGTTTTCTCCGATCCCACTTCGACAATGTAATCAAACCGACTTCTGCCAACGTACCTTGGCTTTGCCCCAAGAGCCTTAGGAAGGCCGCGAGGGACTTTTGTCCGCTTGTCCGGGAGGGATGGGAAATTGAGTTCAATCCACTCACCTTGGCGCTGCGCCAACAGAAGGCCACTGCGAGTGTGAAACCGAGCAGCCTCGTCAGGCTTCAGAATTCCCTGCTCCCAAAGGATGTGCGCGCTTGCGAGGGTCGCATGCCCACAAAGGTCCACTTCGACAGCCGGCGTGAACCAGCGCAGGTTAAACCCGTTCCCCCGCCTCTGAAGAAAAGCGGTCTCGGACAGGTTCATTTCCCGGGCTACATTTTGCATCCAACTATCTTCACGCGGTTCCGGTAGAATGCAGACTGCTGCAGGGTTCCCAGCGAAGGGCTTCTCAGTGAATGCGTCCACATGGAAAATCGTCAGTGCCATAAATCGCCCGTTATCGAAACGTGTGTATAATCCTTTCAGGCGCAAATCGGAATGGAAGATATCACGATGTGTGGTGTCCTCCGGTGACTCACGACACTCTGAAATATCAGACCAACGCGCGACGTGAATTCAGTGCAATGCCTTGGAGTTCTCGTATAAGTGACAGGCGGCGAATTGCCTCGGACCCACAGTAAACATCGGCGGAGGGTCAGTACACTTTTCGAACTTCTGAGGGCAGACCTTGCTGTATATGCAACCCGTCGCGGACGGTCCTAGGTCGGCCAAAACTTCCTGCTCATGTTCAGCCCGTTCGAGCTTTGGAACGTTTGCCATGAGCTTACCTGTGTAGGGATGTTTCGGGGTCATTACAACATCATAGGTCGGCCCCACCTCCACGAGCTTCCCGTAGTACAGGATGCCGAGAGTGTTGCTCATGTATTTGATGACGTTAATGTCATGCGTGATGAAGAGGCACGAGAGCGCTAGCTCTGACTTTAACGTTCTCAAAGTGTTCAACACCTGCGCTTGGATCGATACGTCCAAGCTGCTTGTGGGTTCGTCAAGAACCAGCAGTTTCTTCGGCACGATTATCGATCTGGCTAAGCTCACGCGTTGCTTCTCTCCACCGCTCAGCTCGCGCGGGTAGGCTTCAATGCTGCTCTTTCTTAACCCAACTTTTTCCAAAATTTCCTCGGTTCTCCGTTGGAACTCTCGTCTATCAAAAGCCTTTGCGGCAATCAATGCCTCCTTCAGAATCTCTCTGACCTTCAGCCGAGGGTTTAATGACCCCACCGGGTCTTGGAAAACGATTCCCACGTTCCGCCTCAAGTAAGCCACGTCCGATTTATTGCGAAAATTAATTTCTCTGCCGAGGAGTCTTATGATTCCGGCGCGTGGCCTGTATAGGCCGACGAGAACTCGGGCGATCGTTGATTTTCCTGAACCCGTTTCTCCGGCTAACCCAAAGGTTTCGCCATCCTTGACGTGGAAGGTGGCGTCTTCAACTGCATTTATCGTGTTTTTTCCTCTTTCAAAAAGAAATCCTCCCCCTCCGCGTGCTCTAAACGTGACAGTGAGATTCTCCACGTCCACGATGCTACTCATGTTTTCTGCGCCAACCAGCAGGAAGAACGGCATCCTGGAGAAGTTTCAAAGTATGGGGGCTCCTCGGTTTTGCATTTCTCCATGACCATGTGACATCTGGGATGAAACTTGCAGCCTGATGGTAGCTTCCTAATGTCTGGTGCTTCGCCGGTGGGGGCTGGCAACGCGGGGGCATCGGCGAATCCCTGTGGGATTGCGGCCATGAGTTTCTGCGAATAGGGATGCTGCGGTGCCTTGATCAGGTCCTCAGTTCTCCCTTCCTCCATCAGCCGGCCCGCGTACATCACGTACAACGTATTGCAGATTTGTGACGCGACGGTCAAGTCGTGGGTGATAAGTATCATGGTCGTTCCGGTACGCCGGTTCAACTCTTTCAATAAGCCTAGGATTCTGTTCTGGACATACACATCTAGGCCAGTTGTCACTTCGTCCAGTATGAGTAATCGCGGCTTCTCGATGATTGCCATAGCGATGGATATGCGCTGCCTCATTCCGCCTGAAAGTTCATGGGGGTACTTCTTCAAGACCACTTCTGGCTTGTCAAGGCGAAGGTCCCTGAGAATTTCCAGCATCATGTCTCTTTCGGCGGTATCTGTCAGCTCCAGCCTCTGCGCCTTACGCAGAACCTCGATGGACTCTTTGAGCTGTGACTCAGTTTTGTACACAGGATTCAATGCAGCCAATGATTCTTGGAATACCATGCCAATGCCGGGTCCCCGGAATTGTGAAAGCCCAGTGGCATCGAGCGTAAGCATTTCGCGTCCGTCGAAGACTATTGAGCCGCTGAGAATTTCCGACGGCGGTGAGTCCAAGAGACCAATTATCGCAAGGCCGAGGGTCGACTTTCCGGATCCGCTTTCTCCCACGATGCCTACAATTTCCCCTCTTTCGATCTGCATTGAAATATTCTGGAGTACGCGAACTCGTCCGTCGACTGTGGCGAAATCTTGGGTTAGCCCCTCAACTTTCAGAAGAGGAATCTTTCCGTCCGATGACGAGGGAGAACCGTCACTCAATGCAGAAATTCAACCCTATTGGCTGTCAGAATTTATCACGGCTTGATGTGTGAAAGGTGTGGGCTCCTTCCCCTGAGCCTTCGTCTTAGGTTTGAGGCCTCGTTTTCTGAAGAGAATGTATGGCCGCACCTTCACGTCCGAGGCTTCTCTCGCTCCTTCGCCAAGAAAGCTGAAACCTACCACTAAGATCATCGTTACGAAGGCTGGGAAGAGGGCCTGCCATGGGTAGGTGTAGAGCCCGTAACTGATTGAGCCCACCATTACGCCTAGCTCCGGCGTCCCAGGTGGGATGCCGACCCCTAGGAAGCCCAGGATGGAGACTTCGAGGAGTGCCGTTCCCACATCGAGGGTTGCATAGGTTAAGACTGAGGGTATGATGTTCGGGAGTATGCCTTTCATAATTATGTGTCGGAAGGATGAGTTCAACGCCTTCGAAATAGCGATGAAATCTTCCGCGGCCACTTCCAGTACACCTCCCCTAACCAGCCTAACATAGGGAGGCCACCAGACGAACACGAACGCTAGCATCGCGTTCACGAGGCCGGAGCCAAGCGTTGCGGCGACTGCGAGAACCATGATTATGGTTGGGAAGGCAAGGAACAGGTCAGTCACTCTCATTATGACTTCGTCCACGATGCCGCCCAAGTAGCCTGCCGCCATGCCGAGGAATATTCCCAACACGCTGGAGAGAAGGACGATCGCGATTGGTAAGCCCAAGTCAATGGGCAGGGCCGCGATCACCCGGGAGAAGATGTCTCTTCCCTGAAAATCTGTGCCGAAGAAATGGGCTGGGCTAGGGGGAAGATTGGATTGCTGAAGGTTCAACGCGAACGGGTCGTAGGGCGTGACTCGACCTCCGAAAATGGAGAAGCCAATCGCCAAAGCGACTGACACTATTACCACTATAAGGCCTAAGGTCGAGAGGCGGCTTGAGAGGATGAGTTGGCGGAACTTAAGTGACTGAGCCACTTTTGCCACCCATTGCAATCCTCGGATCAAGCAGCGAGTAGGCGACATCTGCGACGAAGTTTGCCACGATTACACCGAGCGTGAAGACCACCACAATCGGGATCAGGACTGGGTAATCGTTACTGTAGATTGCTTGGAAGGCAAACTGGCCTAACCCTGGCCATGCGAACAACTCCTCAACGACCACAGTGCTGGTTAGCAGCCAGCCGAACATGACAGCGCTGAGGCTTGTCGCGTCTATCAAGGCGTTCCGCAGAATATGCTTCCGCCTAACTTCGCTCTCGCTCAGGCCTTTCGCTCGGGCAGTTTTCACGTAGGTTGACCAGCGCACATTCAGAATTGAAGACCTCACTGCCCTCGAGATTAATCCAAAATTCACGAATGCAAGGGCAGCTGCGGGAAGAATCAAATGTTGAACGCCGGACACAAAGGCAGGGATGTTCAGTTGTATGAGAGAATCCACAAGGAAGATTCCCGTCATAGGGCGCGGGGGCGCAATTGACAATGAGTACATGCCGCCCGAGGGAAATATCGGGATGTAAGTCGCGAAGAACAGAATTGCAACGATCGCGGCCAAATACATTGGCGTCGACCAAGAGGTCAAGTAAATGATCCTCACCAGGGAATCTCCGAGAGTGCTGAAGTGCATTCCCGCGAAGTATCCTAAGCTGATTCCAACGATGACCAAAATCGCAAAAGAAACTAGCACTAACTCCAGCGTGTTAGGAAGGTAGAACCCGATTTCAGAAAGTATCGGTTGGCCAGTCAGCGGATCAATGCCGAAGTTGCCGGTGAAAAGGTCACGCATGAAATAATAGTACTGTGAGTAAAGTGGTTCATTCAAATGGTATCTAACTGCGACAGCTAGAATTGTAGCCGCCCGTGCCCTCGGCCCAGCCCAAAGCCTTGCAGGATTAGGGTTGAGAACATGCGAGATCAAGAATATGATGGTTATTGTGCCGATCGATACCAGTACGGACCCGACTATTCTTCTTGCCAAGAGGGAAAGAAAATCTCTGAAATAAACCAGAACTCGTCATCTACGTGCTGTAGTGCACCGTATTGTAAAACATGAAGTAACCCATCCCTGAGCCTGCAGGGTTCGGGATCATGCCCACGACATTGCTCCTGTTCGCGGCGATAAAGTAGGGCACGTACAGCCAAATGTCCGTATAGTCGTTGTACATGGCCAGCGTAATCTGACGGAAGTTCTGAATCGCCGTTCCTTCGTCAAGCGCCGTTGCAGCCGCTATCTCCCAGCTCGCAACGGTGTCGTTATAGTAGCCGGAGAACCCTACCTGTCCAGTTGTGGTTAATGCGGCAACGTAGTCTATGCTCGCAGTGTAGTCTTCACTGTAGTAGCTTATCCCGAACGGGTAAGCGGTACTGTTCACGTCCTCCGTCGAAGTTACAACGTTTGCGTATTGCTTGAATGTTAGCGGAGAAAGTGCAATGTTGATACCCACCGCGTGGAGCTCTGACGCAATGATCTCCGCGACTTGGGTTTCACTCGATGAATCAGCGTCGTACAGGAAGTTAACAGAGGGAAACGTCTTACCATTCGGATTTACCACCGTGCCGTCTGGAAGTGCAGACTTGTAACCAGCCTCGCCAAGCAAGGTAGCCGCCTTCAACGGGTCGTATTGGTAAGGCTGTAAGCCTGCTGTTGACTCATTATAGTCCGGGAAGCCCGGAGGAACTGGGCCAACCCATTGGGTTGCTAGGTCATTGAAGACTGAGTGGATTATCGATTTGTAATCAATCGCGTATGAAATTGCTTCTCTAACTCGCCTGTCTTGGAACGCTGGAAATGCGTATTGGTCCATGTACACGAAGATGATGCTTTCCGACGAGCCGAATACAGGGGGCAGAATACTCGTCGTAACACCATTCGTTTGTTGCAGAACGCCGTACTGCGATGAAGGGGCAATAACCATCTGAGCGGTGTTGGATTTCAGATCAGCAATCATGGCCGACGTGGCTTTGTAGAAGAAGCTTATCGTGTCGAGGATCGCTGGTTGAATCGCATGGTTCAGGTCGGATGCTGGAACATTCATCCCCCAATAGTTCTTGTTCCTAACTATTGTGATACTCTGTCCCTGAACCCAGGATTGCAATTCGTAGAAGCTCGTACCCAGAGCGTGCGTCTCCATGTAATTGTTGGTTTGCCCAGCAACAACGCCGCCATTCGCCTCCACAACGATCGGGTCAACAGCCATGCCCACCGGCGTAATGAGCGTCGCCAGAAACGCAGAATATGGCGCCGGACCGTTGTATCCATATCCGAGATGGATGGTTAATACATCGGCTCGAACGACTTGAACAGACTGATTCGGATAGGTCATGTAACCTAGGTCCTTCGTTGTCGGATTCTGGTAGTTTATTGAACTCAGGATCGCGTCTGTAATGTTGAAGTCCATACCGTTTCCAGTCGCCAGGTTTTGGCCAAGAATCCAGGCCGGCCCCTGATTCATTATCAGAGTCCTGTAAATCGAGAACCACATTACGTATGCGTTGAACGGATCGCCGTTGCTGAACGCCACGTTCGGTCTAAGAAAGAAAGTGTAAGTCATCCCATCAGAAGAAACAGTCCAGTTCTTGGCCAACGCCCCGACGTAGGTTGTGTAATTGGTTCCGTTCGGAGCCAGTAGCCCCTGATAGACCTGCTCTACGATCTCCCATCCGGGTGTCGTGTACGCGACCGCAGGGTCCATTGAGTCAGGCTGACTTTCCTCCTCTACTACTAATGATGTGGGCAGTTGGCTTGTGGACACAGTCGTAGTCGCGGTTTTGCTTGCGGAGAAATAGTACGCTGCCCCTGCTACGGCAACTAATATGACTACAATAATAATAGCGGCCTGAACTTTTGCGATGGCTCGACTACTCAAGTTAAAATCCAACTTCAAATTGATAACCGGCTTGAATTCCACTTTTAACGTTTCCTATCCACTCCGGCCCGGTGCTCCAAATCGAGACTTTCACCGGCGAAATATCCATCTTTTCACTAATCCAACTTTGCTTTTTCCACTTCTACACGAACGTCGAAATTCCTCGCCTTGTCCAGAAACGATTCTGCGTCTAGGCACTCCGGAACTATGACTCCGCGTGTTTGGATACGATTTTCCGCGAGCAATAGTGCACACACTGCGGTCGGTGTTCCTGTCAGGTATGATGTGGCGTTTGATTGATATTTTCGATAAGCATCTTCGTGCGTCATGGTTGTATGCAGTTTGAGGATGTGCCGTTCCCCTGCAATCGTTCCCTTAGCCTCGACGAGGATTCCTGCGTTGCCATGAATCTTCCCCGCAACCTGGGAAGGTTTGGGCAGGAGGCTTAATAGAACGCTTAAGGGTTTGACTTTAGTTCCGCCAACTCGAATCATCTCGGTCCTCAGTAAGCCAAGCGATTGAAAGAGCCTGATGTTTGAAGCCGTCTCATCAGTAAGGGCCAATTTGAAATCAACATAATTCGGTTTCTTGGGCAAGAATTCAGGCAGCGTATGAACTTCCTCGTGGTCCATGGCATACACTGGTACGTCCCCGATTGGTTGCGGAAAGGGATACGTCTCCTTCATGGACATGGCTGGACTGGTTTTGATTTCTCCACCCTCATAGTAGTGCGCGGGCGATACGGCTTCTTCAAGGAAAACTCCAGGTGCGAACAAACAGACGAAAGGGTACGCATCGCTGGTGGATGTTTCACCGTCGCGAATGCGAATTTCACTTACGGTTTGAAGCATGTCTACCGCGCGCCTGGCCATGATGTTCGATAAGCCCGGATCCTCACCCATCCCCAACACGGCCAATAGGCCTGCCTTCTTCCAGGCGCGATATTGCTTCAATTGCTTATCCGGGTAGCCCGCCAGGTCGATGTAATGAACGCGCGTTCTGAGGGCCTGTTTCATGATTAGGAGGTTGAAGCGTGGGTCGGACGCGTTGATGACTGCATCGCAGCCCTTAATGAATCGGCGAACACTTTCGGGACGTGATGCGTCCAGCTTTCGTGTCGAAATCGCGTCCGAGATTTTCCTTGTTTCTGCCAGCGCCGACAGGTCAATGTCCCCAACCCTCACCCTTCCTCGTCCGGCTAGGTGGCGAGCGATGACCCTACCGACGCCTCCCGCCCCAATGACTGCGAACATTGGCGTCGGGTGGTTTGAGGAGACTCGGGTAGTTAACGTGAGTGGCGAGTGACCTTAGGCTGAAGGAAGGATGGACGTATTTATACCACCCAAAAGCCGGAACATGCGGTGTTGACGGGTCTTCTCCTTCAAATTCCCAGAGAACAGTCAAGCCGGTCACGAATTCAATGGAAAATGCTGGGTTTTGTAGCAGAATACGCATTTTTATGTCGTGAAAATGTGGAAAATTCGCTAAATTACCATCCTACTAACATATATGGTAGGAAATGGTAGATATTGTTGTTGAGGAGTTTGATGGAAATGCAGGCGGTTGAACCGCGCAAGGAACCGAAACTGCTCGGTATCATTGAACCTCAAATGGAGAATACCCGCTCAACGACGAGGTCCGAACTCCTAAATGAGGAAGCCAGAAAATATCTTCCTGCAGGAGCATCCTCGAATGTTCGCGTTCACCTGCATGAGCCTTACCCTATCCTCTTCAAGAGCGGTGAAGGCCCCAGGGTCCAAGATGTTGACGGGAACAGCTACATCGACTACTTGATGTCCTACGGAGCCCTGATCCTCGGCCACAAGCACCCTAGGATTGTTGCGGAAATCCAAAGACAGCTCCGCGAGGGAACAATGTTGGGAACCACAACGGAGCTGGAGATTGAAGTCGCGAAGCTCGTGACCAGTGTAGTTCCTTGCGCCGAGATGGTTTCGTTCTCTAACACCGGAACAGAAGCGACCATGGAAGCTATCCGGATAGCGCGGGCAACCACTGGGAAGGACAAGATAATCAAATTCGAAGGACACTACCACGGGCACCATGATTACGTCCTGTTCAGCGTCGACTCGCCGTCCGCAGTATCGGGGCTGGAAGCAAGTCCGACTAAGCTCCCCTACTACCCGGGCATTCCTGATGAAGTTTCGAAGACGGTCATTGTCGCTCCATGGAACAACCCTACTTCACTTGAACGTATCTTGAAGAAATATGGCGCAGACGTTGCAGCCGTAATAACTGAACCCGTAATGGCTAATCAAGGAATCATTCCGCCAGAGCCGGAGTATCTCAAACAGCTTCGGGAATTGACCATAAAGCACGATGTGCTTCTGATATTCGACGAGGTGTTAACCGGCTTTCGAATCGCCAAGGGCGGAGCCCAAGAACTCTACGGTGTGAAACCGGACCTTGCTTGCTATGCCAAAGCGATTGGAGGCGGGGCACCGGTGGCCGCAGTGGCTGGCAGAAGAGAAATCATGTCCATGATCGCGCCTGGAAGCGTAAGCTTTGGCGGCACATACAACGCCAACGCATTATGCCTTGCAGCTGCAAAAGCCACGCTAGAGACTCTTCTGGAGAATGACGGCGAAGCATTCCGGAAGATGACGGACATCGGTTCCAAACTTAAGCAGGGCTTGATGGAAACATTCCGTGCGGCGGGCTACCACGTCGTAATCAACGCAGTCGGTCCACTGCTGTCGATATACTTCACCAAATTACGGAAAGTTTCAAGCTACAGGCAAGCCATTCAAACGGATATCGAGAAATACAAACGTTTCAGAGACGAAATGTTGAAACACGGCGTCTACATGCATCCGGATGGCCTAGAACGACTACTACTCTCAGCGGTCCATACCGAACGAGAAGTAGAAGAAACAATCAAAGCCACGGAAGCGTCGCTGAAGGCTCTTCGAACACAAACCGTCTGAACAAGGTAAACCAATTAACGTCCCCGTGAGCGCGCTGGAAGAATAAGGCACGCGTCACTCTTTTCTTGGCGACGAAAAGGGCGACTCTCGGGCCTGAATCTGGTATACGCATTTATGGTTGCGCAAGAACACCAGCGTAGATGGAGCCCATGGCGACGGATAACCCGGTATTTGTGGGAACTTACATCTGTCCCGCCTGCAAGAGATTCTTCAAAACGCTCGAGGAGCTTAGAGCCCACGAGGAAACAGCTCACGGCGTAGTTCACTAACTACTGCCGAGTCGAAACAACAGAGTAAAGAGCCAGACGTAGCGTTTGGGTCCATTGCTTAACTAGCCATCAGCCCGGTGGCGCCGGCCATGGGGATTCAAAGTGGCTTCCTCAACTGATAACTCGAAATCAAGCGAGATGAAGGCCGATTGGATCTATTCCACTTTACCCATCAACATCGCACTTGGTCCGGTATCGACGTTCGTTCAATTGTACATCTTGACACTTCACGGGTCAGTGATCGACATTGCCCTTGCAACTACACTATTCAATGCGGTGACAATCCCAGCCGCAATAATCTGGGGGTTCGCAACAGACCGTTCTGAACGAAGGAAACCGATCATAGCTCTGAGCTACGCTGCTGTTGGGGTAACCCTGATTCTATTTCTCACAGCCCGGACGATCTATGGGGTGGACATCCTTTACGCAATCTTCTCACTCGTGTCATCTGCGGCCGCGACGCCGTTGAACTTACTGATAATGGAGACTCAACCAAAATCACGATGGGCTTTGGTCTTTGCTCGCTTATCGATGATGTCAAGTGTCGGCGTTGTCGTTGGGTTGCTACTCGGTGTTGCTTGGGCTGATTTCCTACCATTCACCCTTCTCGTCATTCCGTTGAGCGCGCTCTCAATACTTTCAGCCGCAATGTCGGCCGTAATGATCAAGGAGCCTGGCTTCGTCTTTGAACGCGAAATGATCGTGATGTTCAGCCGCAGCTTCTTCCACCGACTCTTAGCGTTGCCGCTGTTTTTCTTGAAATTACCGAGCTTGATGGATTTCAGGAGATTCTTCAAGGGCGGAAAATCTCCCTTGACAAGGGAACCCGTACTGCTCTACAGTTCTATAGCAGCATTTTACTTTGCCAGCGGGATATTCAACACGTCCCTCGTTCCATCCTTGTACAAAGCCAATATTACAAAGAGCGAAGTCTTCCTCGTATCCTTGGTTTCCATGATCGTCCAAACAATTTCGTTCATTTACTATGGGAAACGTATGAATGAGCAAAACTTGAGGCAGAGCGCCCTTGGAGGACTCGTGTTACGCTCACTTAGTTATCTGGCGATTGGGGTCGCCGCTTTCTTCTTCGTAGGACTTCCGTTCTTGGCGTATACGACAGTGTTCTATACATTGGCCGCGGGGCTTGCGTACGCGATCTACTACGCGGCTTCCAATGTGATGGTCTTCAACACGCTGGGTAGGAGTGGGCAGGGGTCCGCTTTGGGGATCTACAGCGCATTCGTTGGTTTCGCAACAATGGTAGGCTCATTCATCTCAGGGTTCATCTCCTTCTACATAGGATTCTACGTAACCTTCATTGTCGCCGGTCTATTCATGGCCAGCGGGGCAGGCTTCACATACCTACTTAACCCTTCGAACCCTTACCTCCATGAGGATATTGCGTGATAGTTGCACCCTGACTCATGCCTCGGGATAAGCGTATGACGGGTAGATTCGTAACGGCTTCCCAGGTCTGATGACTGCTTGGGCTTCAGCGCTTAGCCTTCCTTCCACTTCTGATAAACGACTTACTGTTTTGCAGCTATTTTTTCAATGAAGTTCTCTAGAATTCGTTTGCCCGCTTGGTTCTCTTCGTTCCATCTCTCGGGGTGAAATTGCACGCCGTACACAGGCTTCTCCTCATGCTTCATTGCTTCGATTTTCGTGTCCTTTGATTTTGCAATTCGCACGAACTTCGGCGGTAGGCGCTTCACTTCTTCATAGTGGCTCTGCATCACCCTGATCTTCGCGGTCAGCCCGGCTAGCAGGTGGTCCTTATCTTCGAGTTCAACCGTCCGAAAGCTCTCAATATGGCGCGCCGACTTTGCCACTTCGCCACTGTACGCAATCGCAAGTGCTTGATGGCCGCCGCATATTCCCAGAATTGGGACCTCGATTTTGGGCAGGAATTCGAAGAATTTCTCGAATTGTTTCCGGTCAGCTGTTCGCGTGTAGAGTGCTTCTGTGCCGCTCAGTATGATGCCGTCGTATTTGGTGAGCAGGGATGGGTCTAAGTCGGGCAAGCTTCGATAGTCAGCAGTGGAGACCTCTCCCCCGGCTTCCTTAACCCTCGCAACGAGTTTGTTGAAGCTTGACTTACGTTTAGGGGAAATGAAGAGGTTGACGACAAGGATCTCCTTCATCCGCACGCCACCATCTTTCGAGCCTTCGATTCAAACGCGTGATAGTTCTTCGACGTCCCTGTACCATTTCCTCTTCACGCCGATTCGTGCCCGCATCTTCCAACCCGTGCTTTTTGGTTCGTCATTTATGCGGGTGACCACTTTCTCAATCTTCCCTGCTACGTCCGTCTTGTCATCCTCAGTAAGCTTCTCGATGTCTTTCGTGAGTTCTCCAATCTTTCCGAGGTTGGTAGTGACGGTCTTCCAGAGTCCCCATTCGCGAGAGCAGAGCTGCGCTATATGTTGAGCGTTAATGATATCGGCATCTGAATCGCCTATCTGATGCTCTCTGAGCAGCATTATCGTGTCGACCACATCCTTCCTGTTCAGCTTGACGATCTGCATTTTCTCCAATAGCAACTCAGCGAGTGGGACGGTCGGCTCATCCACTTCAAGTCTGTCCTGAAACGGGATGTCATGGCAGAACTCGAGCTTGTCCAGGAAGACATCGCAGTGCCTGTCTCCACCATTTTCATGAAAGAGCATCCTGACATCCCCGAAGAGTCTCCTGACCATGAAGTCTTCCTGATAGCCGAGTTCCATGAATAACTTGGTAATCTTGGAGCCTTGCTTGCCGTATGACGCGAAATCTATGTCGGTATACCTTCGTTCAAGCGCCTCTTGCAGATAGCCGAACTTGGGGCAGTGCATGTTGAATGCAAGGGCGCCAATCATCCTGAGGAGCACGCCTTCTTCCTTCGCGGCGTGGAGAATGCGTTGTGCTTCTTCTCGGAAGCCTGGAAGAGGAGTTCCATACTTGGACAATTTCGGCGCTCCCGCAGATGTTGTATGGAAGCTTCTGTCGAGTCGCTGCGCTATTAAACTCACGGAAAAAAAATCGGAAGGGGAATTGTTGAATGGCTTTAGACTGGCGGGATTTCTTTGAATGTCAGACTTATGTCGAGTCCTTCTTTCTTCAGCCTGTAGTACCGTGCTGCTTGGAATATTATTAGGCCTAGAACGAAGACGCCGCCGAATACTTCAATTGTGCCAGCAGTGATGAAGCCGCCGACAGCCGGGTATGCCCAAGATGCGTAAATCATCCAAAGCAAGTACCCCATCGTGATGATGCCGACCAGCGTCATCAACGGGATTCCAGCCAAGGTTTTCCTGACGAGTGATGGGCCATTCTTCCATTGCTCCTTCTTAGTGAAGGGGTAGACGATTGCAGCTGTTACGGGAACTAGCATTGTTATGATTGCGAAGAGTGTGAAGTTGATTTGAACAAAGATTGTCGTGGTCTGAGAAAGGAGCACGCCTATCCAGGCGAGGAATGATATGAGCGCCATTGCGATGACTGGGCTGTGCAATCGTGAGCTAACATCTGCAACTTTGCCTGGCAGTACCCTGTCAAATGCCCAAGCGAAGATGTTCCTGCTGCAGTAGAAGAAATAGGTCTGCGCGAGGTTCACGAGTGTGTAGACAAAGGCGATCATCACGATTGCGATAAGTAATGCATTGGGTAGAAGGACAGCTGAGTAGAATGTGATGAATGGTAATGCTGGTTGGACGCCTGGGGCGCCGTAGAACAAGTAGGCTTCAGCAGACATCCATTGCAACGTAGTCAGCCTTGAGATGATTAGCGCGCCTGCCCCGAAAATGGCCCAGGTCACAATTAGCGAACCCCAGCTTCCGACAAGTAGCGTCTTTGGTGCTTCCTTTAGTTCGCCTGCGAAGAAGGTTGGAATGTAGTAGCCGTAGTATATCCAAAATCCCATTATGAGCCCGGCAACGGTCAATACTCCAACACCCATAGGCGCGTAATTGAACCCGTGTGCCGTGGCGGCAGGAATTACAGAGTTGTATGCTCCATGACCCATGAATGCGTCCCAGGCCGACTGGAATGCTGCTGGGCCTGAAGCAGAGAGTAGTGAAGCGAAGATGATTATCCACGCAACCACGCCTAGGAAGAAACCGATTTCAAGTATGCGCAGAATCGGTCTCGTGGGCAGAATCATTGTGGCGAAAGTAATCAGAACGAAGACCGTTCCGATTACCAAGACTGGTGTTCCGCTGGTCAGCGTCTGCGAGAACGCGACCAAATTGGGTGCGTTGAATATCATCCCCCACGACCAATAGAAGCTCGACAGTACCGTGGATGGGATCCAAGCGATTAGTGAGCCAGCGACGACTCCGCTGAAGATTGTCAAAGTCCAGCTGCTGGCGAACGCCAAAGTCGGGTTCAATGTGCGGCTAGCGAATACGTAGTCGGCTCCGGCTCGAGGCATTGTTGCTCCGATTTGGGAGTATGTGACGGCATGGAAGAGGCAGAAGATCATTGCGATGGTTAGTAGGGAGAAGATGTCTGCGCCGGGCCATAGGAAGACGAGCCATGCAAAGCTGATGAGCCCTGATGATGAGAGGCTAATGCAGTGGACGCCAAATATCATGGCGTCGAATCCGCCGATTGATCTGACGAGTCCTGATGCTTTTCTTACGAAGAGTGCCTTTTCAGCCAACTTAAGGCCTCAAGGAGATGTGCAGTCTGCTCTGCTTAAAAGACTACCCAGAGATGAATAAGTAACCCTTCACCTTGTCCCTATCGATATTTACTATAACTGCTCTACAGATGCCTTCTGCATACTCACTACCGCCATTAATCAGAAGTGTTCGCCCAATCTTGTCGAAGCCGCGTGCCTCATGAATATGCCCATGCAGCCCAAGCAAAGGCTGATACTTCTCAATGGCCTTCCGAACAGCCGTTGAGCCGACCGGCACCATTTCGATTTGGCCGCCCTTGTGCACGTAGGTCATCTTCTCGTCCAACCTCGGTGCTTGGTCAAGCTTCGTGTCGAAGGGTGGGCAGTGCAGGTCGAAGATGCAACGGTTCATGTCCTTGACTTGGGATGTCATCTTCTCTATGATTTCACCCAGTTTCTCCTCCGGCACGTCTCGGGGGCACTGCCACGGCGTCATGTTCGTGTGCCCCGTGTTAATCATTTGATGGTCTTCATCAACGTCAACGACTTTACCCTCAATGTTCACGACGTAGTCTGAGGAATTGATGGCGTCGTCGACTTCGTATATGTCGTCGTTTCCGGCCATCATGTAGAATTTCGTATTTGTGCCCTTGAAGTGCTGTTCAGCTAGCCGAACCCATTCTGTTACTCTTTCTATCATGATTTTCGCGAAAAGTGCGTCGAGTTTCTTGGAGTCTGCTTTGAGTTCTTCATACTCCCGTCTGTCTGTGGGGTATGCGTAGAAGCCCACGTGAGCTATCTGCTTCAGGAGCTCATCCATTTCTTCTTTTGTCCTCGCCACGTGGTTCGTTGCGAAGAAGTATGCCTCATGAGATCCGTCGGGCTGTACGATAACTGGCACCATGGCCTTGCCGGTGATATCTCCACCTATGACCACGACGTCAGCCTTGTGCAGTTTCGCGGCGCCTAGGAACTTGCGGTAGACAATGTCGGAACCATGGAAATCTGAGGCGTGGAGAATCCGAGTCAATGTGATAGCGTCCCTTAGTCTATCACAATGCCTTCTCTGGGGCTATGCGTAAGTTCACGGAACTTAGCCGTTACCTTCGTGAATACTGGCCCAATCTTGCCTTCACCAATAACTCTGCCACTGATTTTGGTGATTGGTACTACTTCCGCAGCTGTTCCGGTCACCCAGACTTCATCCGCGTTGTAGAGTTCATGGACCGTGATGCTCCGTTCCTCAAGCGGGTATTCTAGTTCCTTGGCGATTCTGATGACAACATCGCGCGTAATGCCCTTCAGCACGCCCAGTGATGGGTGTGGTGTGGCGACGACACCGTTCTTAACAACAAAGATGTTCTCGGTGGAGGTTTCCGCAACGTAGCCTTGCTCATTGAGCATGATTGCTTCCTCGACGCCGGCCTCGATGGCCTCAATCTTAGCCAGGATGTTGTTCAGATAGTTCAGCGTCTTGATCCTAGGATCTAGAGCCCATGAAGGTGTTCTGCGGAGCGAAGATACAATTGCCGATATTCCCTTCACCTTCTCGCCGAACAACGGCTCCCGCGGCTCAG
Organism: Bathyarchaeia archaeon; assembly: GCA_049586635.1. GTDB lineage: Archaea > Thermoproteota > Bathyarchaeia > 40CM-2-53-6 > 40CM-2-53-6 > FEN-987. The sequence goes on along the minus strand of JBAVCK010000007.1, from coordinate 202 downwards.
CCATAACAACTATCGTTGGTTTCGGACAATTTCTGGGATCAACCCCCATCCTGCCGGCCCCACGCGAAACGACGATTCGAACGTAACCATTCTTGAGTTGATTCTTCTTGAGGACTTCAACAACCACTCGTCCCAGCTCATCTTTCTCGAGTGGTAATGCAATCTTGATGGATTTCGCAGATTCATACAGCCTATCTAGATG
>JBAVCK010000006.1:0-5801 GCA_049586635.1 Bathyarchaeia archaeon | reverse complement strand
CCTCTTACAAGACCATTATCGAGGGCCTTCCTGTAGACTATTGCAGCGCGTTCCTTTATTGAGGCAGGGATGTGGAGCATATCCGTCAGCCGATCGAGTTCAGCCATTGCTTGCGCGAGGTTCCTGTCCGCAGAGGAATGTACTCTCATTCTGATTTGCCATTTTCTTAGCCGCAGCATTTCCAATCTTGTAGCCAGAGGCAGTTGCCGGCCGTATGCGTCCCTGTTTACTCGGTCAATAACGGTTGACAGCCCCTTATCGTGGATTGAGAATGATGTCGGGAGCCCCACTCGTCCACGTTCATCCTTCTCTTCCTTGGTGAAGGCGCGCCATTCAGGTCCTTGGTTCAAGGAATGCTCACTGAGAACCAAACCGCAATCACGGCAGATTATTTCCCCGAGGTCATAATCCTCTACGAGATTAGCTCTACCACATTCAGGGCAGTTAGTGATCTTGCCAATTTTCCTTGTTGTTGTGCTCGTACTCATTTTCTTTCAACCTACTCCATGCTACACGCTCGAGTGGCTCTCCTCAGTAGAACAACGAACTTCGTTCTGCTTCAGAACACGTCATCCGGCCCGAAGGCTATAATGAAGAAGGCTTAAATACGTTTAAGGCTTGCGTCGAATTTTGGCATTTCCCAAGTGCCGTTGAGACCGTGGGTCGATTGCGGCTAATTCTGTTCGTTCTCAACAAGTATCCGATAGATGAATACCGAGACCACACAGCATGTCAGCTAATGCATGAAGAAGTGAAAGACCGCAATTCACCAAGTTGATGTCGGTTCTGCTATACGTTACATAGGTGAGAGTGCTGACACTGTTACGTTAATCGTAGGCGTAGCCTTTTTCGCGGTAGTATTGATGACGCACATGGGATAATGAACCAAGCAAAAGACCCATCTCTGAGGAACCGCAAGTAGTTGGTTGGCGCGAAAGAATGGAGAGAGTTGTTCCTGGGTGTCCAGGCTGCGGTGGAAAAATGATTTTCTATTCTAGTGACGCTTATTCGGAACATTACATCTGTCCGCATTGCGACCGGTTTCTGGGGATTCAAAGACCGATTGACTTCTTCCGTAAGTAAGTCCTGCCATAGCGAATAAACATCGGCCAAGTAAAGCGATAAAGTATTTGTGTTAGAAGACATGCAAATGTCGTAGGTTACAAGCTTGATGTCTCGATTCGAAAAGGAAGGAAAACGATTAGTATGCGAGAAGTGCGGTTTCGAAACTAATAGTACGGAAATCTTCCCGCTTCATAAAAAGAATTGCCCCCGCATCTGATAGGGCATACCATCTGACTCACACACAGGATTACGATCGCTCTTCCAGGAATTTCGCCTTCTTGCCGTAGGCCGGTACACTCAAGACTACTGAGACCATATTGTTCTTCTTCGTAGCATGTGGTGAGAAGAAAGTCGCAACCGCGTCATCGTAGAAGGTGATGCTGGACGCGCCAACTCTGAGCGCGTAAGCGCAGAGATTCATTTTGCCCAAGAGAATTCAATTTTGAGGACGTGAGTTACCCAAGCAAGGCTTGCACTTCAGCTGTGGAGCGACGAAAGGTGAGGGAGGGAACTCTCGTACATCTTTCCTGGACCTAGGAATAGCTTGTCCGGGTCCAGTTGCAGATGTAGTGTTAGACTTATTACACGAAATGAATCATACTCTCTTGATACCATTTGACTAAGATGAAGACTCGAAAATGTCCGGAGTGCGGAATGACATTCAAACCGATGACTGACGGCCAATGGGAAAACGTGAAACGCCTACATCGACCGTCACTGAAACACAAGCGGAGAAAAGCTGCAAAGTCACGAACCTAAAGACGCCATTGCGCTGCCAGTCATCTTAGGCCTTCTCGGCCTGCTTTCTTTTTCCGGATTAATTGTTATCGTGCTCGTGCTTGGGTCTATGTCTGTCCATTGCAACTGCCATATTTCGCCAGCTCTTGCCCCAGTTTCCTTTACGAGTCGCATGTATGACGATAGCTTCGGGCCGACACCACTCACTAGAGCATTAACTTCGACCTCGGTGGGAATGAAGGGAAATTTCTCGACCCTTCGACTCAATGGCTTTTGGAAGTCAACGCCCAGCCAGGAATAGAACCGTCTCGCATCGTCCAGTATGTGGTCTCTACGATTTTCGCTGTACTCTGCATTGGCCATGTAATCCTTGAATGGGTTAGGGTTTAGGAGATTGCAACGCCGACCGATTGACCTGAGAGCCTTCACAGCAGCCCTTATCGTTGAATCATTGTTTCAGGTTGCCGTGAAAGCTGCTATCAGCTGGGTACCGTAGACCACCTAAGGATTTAGTGTTGGATATGCTATAGAGAATGGCGTGAGTCTGATTGGCTGATGAGAGAGGGAATACTCAGGATGAGAATTGCGCGCCGAATGATGATCATCCTATGTTCGCGCAAGATACCGTAGTAGCTCCGGTGAGTTCGAATCCCACTTCGTTGCGTGGCGGGTGGGCAAATGCCCCACTCCCCGCACCATTAGGGGGCATAAAACATTTTGAGGATAGGAGTCAAAGATGGCAAAACTATCTGTAATTTGTTGCACTAACCGTCGGAACCCACGATTTGACTTGATACTGGACTCACTGAAACGGCAAACCTTCACAGACTTTGAATATATTCTAGTTGATGGACTATACCAGCATCGTAAAGAAGAAGTACTGAGTTTATTTCAAAACACTTCCTTCAAGTTCAAGTACTTTCCTGATAAACCCAATAGATGGCTAGGTATTAGAACGGCACTTCCTAATAGTAGAAATACTGCACTCATCTTCGCTGAGGGGCAACAAGTTGTTTTCCACGATGACTGCAGCAAACTAGACAACAACTTCTTAGCTCGACATGCCTTGGGGGCCGAACAAGGACTTTGTGTTGCAGGTACGTGGATTTCATACGAGAAAGAATGGGATGAAGGCCCTTACGGAAAAGAATATCGTGGGCGCATGATAAAACAGCCAGAACAGTGTACAACCGATTGGCTCTATGGAGCAAATTTCTCAGTTCCACTAGAAGCTGCAGTAACAGTAAATGGTAACGACGAACTTTACTGTGGTGAAATGGGTGTTGAGGATTGCGACTTTGGAATTAGGATTGGTCGAGCGGAGTACAAAGCAATCTTCGACGCTGAGTGCATAGTTCACTATGTCGTCAATCCAAATGAGGCACAAACCAAACTTGGCGAAAAGACTGGAACAAAGGGACTAAGTCTACTCCCCCGATACTTAGACCAAGGAACAGGAATGCGGTTTGCGGGAGATTTACAACATGCAACTAAATCGAACCAAGACTGGGAATATGAAAAGAAACGAACGCCAAAGCAACTAATGTTAGATGATGGTAAGTTACAGTTCTCCAACGAATGGTTGATTCAACTGCTACACAAACAATCTAGTCGTTGGTGGACACTAGGTAATGCCTTCAGCCTCTCAGACCTTAGGGCAAAATGGCAAGACTACAAACAGTATGTCGACGGGTTACAAAGGTTCTGGAAAGTGCTCGAAGACTGGCAATGGCCATACGACTATGACTGGCGTGATGGACAGAAAATTGAGGAAATGAACGCACCATTAAGGGCACACACACGAAAAGGGAAAATCATGCCTGATTGGCACGAACCTAGACGACGCTCTATTCCTCGCGTGCCTTCATGACGGCGCGGCGATCTATGCCCATCGCTATCGCAGTGTAAGTGTATCATAGACGACGATACAATCCTAGACTACATGGTGATCAGCAAAAGACCCGCAAAACTGTAACTCCACCGAACAGGGATCGTCTTTTTGATTCTCCGACCGACCTGTTCGAGCATCATCAGCACCATGGTGCGAATGTCGGGGCCGCTAATTGTCATCCGAACATTGCCTCTTCAACCATGTCCTTCTCCACTTCGATGTCTGGCAAGAAAGCGTCAGTCACGAGCATTGTAAATTCGAGAAGGTTGGCAAACAATGATTAACGGAGACACCTCTCCACGGCTTCTATATCCAATTCCAACTCTGTCAGTTTAGAGTCCGCCAGCTCTTGACTGGCTTTCTCTTTGATTCGCTCTAGATCTTTTACGTATTGACGAGCGGCAGACCTCAGAAGGTCGCTGTACAGCGGTAGCTTCAGGTTTGCAGTGTTTCTATCCTTAGTCAATTCGTTCAAGGCTTCGGAAATTAATGACTGGCCAAATGTAAGGTATCGTCTGACTGGGCCGCTTATTAGCGGCTTGATTTCTTCATCACTCGTGAAGTTGTCCAGTCGATATGTGTAATGTTCCAAGACTCTCTTTAGCCGCTCCGTATCGCCGACAAGGTCTTCAATGGGCATGGACTAGAATAGGGGCGAATTAGAGATAAGACATTCTAGCGCGGCGAAAACCGAAAGGTTTCGAGGTGTTCGATAGCGGATACCAACGAGGGTGGAGAGAGACGTATCAAGGAGTTGGAGGAGGCCTCTGCTGCTTTATGCTGAGGAATGCGCTGAGATTAGGAAGATGGCGAAAGTTCATCTCCAATGCGAGCTAGCCTTGAAGCCATGCGTTTTTTCTTCTCATCAGGAGGCCAAATTGATCAGTTCGATCACTCTACAGTGTAGATGCATTCTCTTCCTTCCATCCTGATAGAAGCTCGCTTCAACGATGCCAGTACGAGAAGAACTCGTTCGGCATAGTAGTATAACTTGGAACCGTATGTGTAGGGAAGCTGAAACTTCCGGGCTACTTCAGAAAGTATCGTTGTAGCTTCTTTGGTAGTTATCTGCTGACCTTTCGCTTTCGCGTACAGGAACTCGACCGCTGTGCCACGGATAGTAGCATTGTAGACTACGCTAGGTCTCTTATCATTTATTGTGTCTACCTGAAAGTCTTCACCGTCCCGGTAAACTCGATGCCGATCACGTAGCAGAACCTCGCCGATCAACCTACGCAACAGACACACCTCCAAATCTTGTTGCATGGTCCGTGTCGATCAACATTATTTGACATTAGTGCGAAGAGCAACAGATCGAGTCAATAATTGTATCCATGACCCGGCTTCCGGTCATTAATCTCATTGGTGTTAAATCGAGTGGTGGTCGATCTATTAATGGTGCCACGGATGGGACACGGGATTTTGACCCTAATTTACCCGTAAATTGGTGCGGGGGAGGGGATTCGAACCCCTGAACCCCTGCGGGACAGGAGCCTCTGGACACACTCGGAGTTTAGGAGTGTTCAGTCCTGCGCCTTTGACCTGGCTTGGCTTTGGGGAGATTCATGCTGAACCTTACCCCCGCCTCCAGGCCAAACAAGTTCACCCGTAAGGGCCGCGGCGACAGCGCGTGTGGCAAGTCTTAAAGATTATCTAGTTAACCTTCACTGACAGCAGCCCCGGTAAGACAGGGCGGACTAGTGGCCTAATTGAAGTTCGTTTACGGAAAGAAACAGAAGGTTGACAGCGTCGAGCTAGATCAGCTCTTCACCGAGCTTCAAGCGGCCCTGCAGAAGCACCCATTGGTCCCCGCGGCAAACATTGAAGCCCTTGTCTCCGAGTGGATTAACGACATACTCTTCGTCGCGGGGAAAATAACCGAGGAAGAGCTTCAAGAAGCCATGAAATCTTTCGAGAAGGTTGAAACTTCAGGGAAAGAGGCCCCGGCGGAAGGCGGGGGTGGGGAAGACTCAGACGAGGACGACGAATAGTAGGTAGGTAAAGAGCCGCAATCAGATAATTCATTTCTTCTAGCCAGGAAGAGTTTCGCTAGACCGATAGCGCCACAACCCTCGCTATGGCAGGGACCTTTTCGATTGATCACATC
>JBAVCK010000005.1:0-7086 GCA_049586635.1 Bathyarchaeia archaeon | reverse complement strand
GCGCAAGTTCGACAAAGTTCAATGCTGGAGCCCCGCATATTCCGCAATATTTCCTGAGTCGGCTTGTCTTGTTGCCGCATATCCCGCAGATAATTCGCGGAGACCTGCGTCTCCTGAAGTAGCCATGCGCATACCCGTACCCGACGGCAGCGAGTATAGCGCCGAGAGTCACAAAGAACAGCGTCAAGATGACGAACAAGGAACCGGAGAGGTCTGTCATCGGGCTCAAGACAAATTGTCGTCGAAAACTCGAACTTAAACTTCTACCAGACGAGACCGCCTAGACCTGTTTTGGTGCTGCAGGTCCGATACGGTAAAATAGAGCTTGAATGTTTCTGCCCAGAAGCCAACCCTAACTAGTGGTCCAATTGGGTCATAGGAAAGTTCACGCCCCCAAACGAGGCTCACTGGCCTACCTGCCTAGGGGACGCGCTCCACGCTGGGTTGGCAGAATCAGGTATTGGCCCGAAGTGGACGAGGGACCTCGTCTCCTTGCTTTTGCCGGATTCAAAGCGGGCATGAACTACGCCATAGCCGTAGACAACAGGCAAGGGTCACTGACCTTTGGAAAGGAGATCGTCATTCCGTTGACAACCATGGAGGCACCACCAATGTTGGCCTCTGCCCTACGTGCCTACACTAAGACCTACGAAGGGCTGCGTACGTTTGGTGAGGCTTGGATGGAGACAGTGCCAAAGGATTTCGGGCGCGTCATTACGGTTCCGGAGAAGTTTGCCAAGGAAGACGGGCTTAAGAAGATTGAAACCAACCTGGACAAGATCAGCGATCTACGTATGCTTATGGCTACCCAGCCGAGACTTGCGAAGCACGGCAAGAAAGCCCCGGAATTAATAGAGGTGAAGATCGGCGGGGGCACGATCAAGGACCGGTTTGAATATGGGAAGAAGATACTTGGGCAAGAAGTGAAGGCCGCGGACTTCATCAAAGAGGGGCAGGCGGTCGACACGATTGGCATTACAAAGGGCAAGGGGATACAGGGGCCGGTTAAGCGGTGGGGAATCCGAAGGAAGACTCACAAAGCCCGAAAGACCGTTCGCCAAGTCGGCTCGATTGGTGGCTGGACACCGCACTTCGTCATGTATTCCGTCCCGAGGGCTGGCCAAATGGGCTTCCACCAAAGAACCGAATACAACAAAATAGTCATGAAGGTTGGCAATAACGGCAGTGAGATTACGCCGAAAGGCGGTTTCCTGCGCTACGGCGTAATTAACTCGGACTACATTACCGTCAAAGGTAGTGTGCCGGGAACGAAAAATAGGATTATTCTGATGCGCATAGCAGCCCGTCCACCGCCAGAAGTAGAAGCGGGCCCACAGAAGCTTGAGTACTTGAGCGTGGCATCACCCCAAGGCGACTAATAGCCACAAGAGACTGAGCACACCCCGTGAATGGGTGGGCACACCTTAGACTGCGAGTTCTATTCGCAGATTGCGAAGCTGTCACACGCCACGTCCTTTCAGTGCCATCTACCCCAAGCCTCGCGTACAAACTCGAAGCTTCCTTTCGGCAGAGAATAGACGGCGGTAGCTACCGCCAAGATACTTGGCGCTCCGACCACCAGGTTCTCCTTCAGGATATTCTTCCATGGTTCGAGATCACTTTCCATGGATTTCACCAAGCTCTGCGCGTCTGGCTTAGTGCGTAGAAACGCTTCTCGTTTGTTCGGGTCCACCACAATGTCAGCGGCCTCTTCATCGAGACCTACGGTCTTCGTCAACCAGTTCCTTAACTCGGCGAGGCCTTTGACAACTTTCTGCGTAGACATGACTATTCCAAGCCTCACTCTCAGCGGCAATAAATTCCACGCGTAGGCCGCCTGGTAGCCGACATCGTAGTTGAAGCCGGTCTCAAGAACGCCTTCCGAAAAGATGAGTGGGGGCGGAGGCTGTGGCTCCATGTTCCCTTCGGACAGTTTCACCTTCAATCTGTGGTGTGCGCATTTCGTTCCGCAATCCGTTTCTGGGACGAGGCCTCTGAAACCAAGCTCCTTCGCTTTCCAGATTTCCCTAACCGTTTTACTATCGGGAACATACTTCTCCGTCACGATGGCGTATTTCGCGAGCCTCGGGTAAATCAGCACAGCCTCAGCATTTCCTTGCACTGTACGCGGAGAAAAAATGCGACTTTCGCGCTCAAGCCTCTCCTCAATGAGATAGAGGCCGTACCTTTCAGCTATCCCGTTGTATAGCGCTGCTTGAAAATTGTCCGGGGAGCTCATTCTGATCGTGTCTTTGGTTTCGACGATGATCGGGTTTGAGCTTTGGTCTCGGAAGGCGACAAAATCGGGCCGCACCTTTCCGGCTAGGTCGGGGTGGCGGCCTTCACCCTTCCCGATTATTGTGATATCTCCATACTCCTCAGCAAGTTTTCCTCGAACTTCTTCGACGCCCTTCAGCGACTGGGAAGCAATTTCCTCGAGATATTCATTGAATTTGACCTGCGGAATATCTTGGGCAATTTGCTGCATTGCTACGGCTCTGGGGACGCCCTGAAATCCGAGCTGAACCGCTGCTTCACCGATCATGCCAATTGTTGCAGGTTCCAGTTTGCGGGGTTGGGTCGGCGGGAGGGCTGATTTTTCTAGGGATGACTTATCGCGAAGTGCTTTGATTGCCCTGTACCCCTTTATGGCAACGATTTTCGGGCACCTGCGGTAGTCGTAGAGATCTTCCCGAGAAATTGTGTATATGGAAGTCAGTGAAACCAGGGCCCTTCATTCAATAGGGCGATTGTCGCGCGAGCGTTAAGTGTTGAAGGGTCAGGTGTGGACCATTCGGCTCTCGATTGCTCTAGGCAAGCCCAACCTGAGGCAACCTACTCGGGTGGGTAAACTCTTTTTCCGGTCTTTCTGTCGACTATTGTAATCGCCTGCGTCGGGCATGACTGTGCGGCGATTAGGAGATTTTCGTAGTCCTTGCCGCCAGCCTCATCCAAGACATCTAGCTTGGCTCGGCTACGGAATACCCCCTGCCCGGGGCGCTCGTCGAGTCGGAAAACGTCGGGCGAAACAATTACGCAGCTGCCAAACCCGAGGCACTTATCCGCGTCGAGTTCGACTTTTACTCCACCCTCCCGCTCTTCGGCTGGCGCTTGCCGCTCAGATGGCATCTTTACCCCAAGGCCATCGAAGATTCTGGTTAGGGCGTTCTTTACGCTAATTGTAGCTACTTCCCCATCCTTAGTATAACCAACAGTCACATCCTCATCCAACGCCTTCGGCGTAACGTCTTTTTCATCGCGAATGAGAAGTTGCAACTGGTCGGTTCTCTTATCATACCTCATGCGCATGAGAATCATTCCTACTTAGGCTAAGCATTCGAAGATAGGCTTTCCTTTTCAGCTTTGTAAGCTCTTGCATCACATACGGAGAATTAATAGTCCAAACCTCGGTGAGACTCGGGCCAACATGAGTGGGCTACAGCTTGAATGCAAGAGGCAAACAGCACTGGGACGTGCTCGTAATTGGTGCGGGCGTAATCGGCCTATCCGCCGCCTATCATATCAAGCAAAACAACCCGCACATGTCGGTGTTAGTGGTGGACCGCAACGTTGCCGCAGGCCAAGGCGACACCGCCAAGAGCACGGCGGCATTACGCGACACTTTCACCTCAGAGGTTAACCGTCTCCTTTCCGCGAGCACAATCGAATTCTATAAGCATGTGCAATCTGAACTAGATTTCAATCTCAACCTAAACTTGGTTGGCTATCTTTGGCTGCTGAGCGAGAAACGGTTCGCTGCTTATGAGAGAATTGTCAACCAGATGCAGGCTGAAGGAATCCGGCTGAAAGTAGTTGAACGCGACGAACTGTCCGCCCTCATCCCTGATCTCGTTCTTGACCCCACCTCCGAGCAGAGTAAGATGCTCGAGTTAGAGAGGGTCCACAAAGCACTACACGGTCTGAACTGCGGGATAGTGTCGCCCGAACTAATCGTGAAATTCTACGAGGATAAATTCAGGGAGCTTGGCGGCGAATTTCAATTCGGTGCACAGGTCAAGTCCCTGCGCTTGGGCGCGCAGAAACCCTTGGGGCTTCCAGACGAGCCGTTCGCGTGGCAGGACAAGGTCTTCAAAGGGGCTGAAACGACCGAGGGAACAATTCAGGCTGACACAATTGTGCTAGCCGCCGGAGTCAGAACCCCAATGCTCCTAGACCCATTGGGAATTGATTGCCCAATCAAACCCCAGAAGAACCGGGTTTACCAAGTTCGCGGAGACAACATTAAGAGGTTACTGAGAACCCAGGGGTTCAATGAGCAGGGCACGGTTCCTTTCACCATCCTTCCCAAAGGCGGAGTTCACTTCAGGCCTAATCCGGGGGAACGGAGCTTCTGGTTGGCGTCACCACCCGGAATCGGCCAACCCTTCAGGCTTGAGGAGGAACCCGTTGCAGAGGAGGCAAACTACACCTACAACATTTACCCAATCTTAAGCGAGTATTTCCCTTGCTTCCGTAACTTGCGACCAATCAACTCCTGGGCGGGCTTCTACGACGTCAACTCTCTTGACTCCACGCCCATAGTCGCGAGAATCAGCAATTGTGTTCTTGTGGCCGGTATGAGTGGGAGTGGAATTATGAAAGCAGACGCTGTGGGACGAATGGCAGCTGCCATCGTCGAAGGCAAGGAAGAGGCCAAGCTCTTCGGTGACCGGACAATTAGCACAATGCGACTTGGACTTACGAATCGGGCAATTCCCAAAGAAGAATTCGTCATTTAGTTAATGAAAATTATTACAGCCGGACATTACCTCATAGGTTTCAGTGAAGAATGAATACACTTTAAGATTCGAGGCTCTCTGGCTAGGGATACATGCCTCGGTGGCTCAGCCTGGTAGATACCCTTCCACGGTACCGGAAAGCGGCCGCCTCGTAAACTTTTCAGGAGAGCGGCAGGTCGCGGGTTCAAACCCCGCCCGAGGCTCCACTTAGAAAAACAGAGCTCTTCACTTTAGGCCTACATTCTCCGAGAAGAGAAGCTCGAGGCCGTGGCTTTAGGGGATGGTGAGGAGTAGGAAGGCCGTCAATATTGGAAGACTCGAACAGCTAGGTATTTAGAGTCGCTATTCCATCTTTGCTAAATGTAGCCAACCAATTTATGTGATGGTTGCAATCCTTGGCAAGGGTTTCGGAGTTGGTGAGCGTGTGGAAGGGTCTGCTCTTCCGAATCGCTAAGCATTGGATCGCCGGAGAAAACTACGAAGACGCTTTGAAGCGGGCGGAGCAGTCAAACGCTCTGAAGATCCAAGGAATTGTCAACCTTCTCGGGGAAGACATTACTGCAAGAGAGGACGCTTCCGCGGCAACGCAAGAATACTTGGAAATACTCGAGACGATCGCCGCCCGAAAAGTTCAGAGTTGTATCTCAATCAAACCCACCCAGCTAGGACTAGGAATTGACCGGGCTTTCTTCGACGAGAACTTGAGCACAGTCGTCAGCAAAGCGAAATCTCTAGGCAACTTTGTCTGGATGGACATGGAAGGATCGCGATACACCACGGAGACAGTTGATTCATATCTAGACCTCGTCAGGAAATTTGACAATGTCGGAATTGCCATTCAAGCCTACCTGAAGCGAAGCGAGGAAGATGTGAATAGAATTTTAGGCTTGAGTGGTAAAATTCGACTCTGCAAGGGGGCTTATAACGAGAGCCCGGAGATTGTTTTCAAGAAGCGGGATGATATTAACCGCAACTATTCCAAGTTGATGCGCCTGATTTTCGAACGTGGGCAAGGGTTCGCAATCGCCACCCATGATGAGAAGTTGATTCAAGAGGCCATTACCTTGAGCAATGTCCACCACGCAGATTTCGAATTCGAAATGCTGATGGGAATTAGAGACAAGAAGAAGCTGGAGCTTGCTCAAAGTGGATATCGAGTAAGCGAATACATACCCTTCGGAAAGCGTTGGTGGGCATACTCCACGAGAAGAATCAGCGAGCACAAAAGCAACATATTCCTCCTAGCCCGCTCGCTCGTAAGCGGCTAAGGTTGACAATCAGCATCCTCCTCGCCCCAGTAGACTCAACTGGCTAGAGCGATCTTGGGATAGAAGTATTCGTATCCTTGGCTGATCGTTGAGAATCGGGAAGAATCCAAAGACACACCCTCGATAGGTGGATCCACCCACCCCCCTGTTTTCATGGACAGCTTGAACGCTTCGGATACCTTAGTCTGTTTCTCGATATAGCGAAATCCAGTAGATGATTCATCCATGCACATTATATACCGGCAAGTCGAGGAGCTAACTACTTGGTGTAGTTAGATGGCAAGTAGTGAAACACAGATCAGGTATGCGTACCTGGTCACTTTGGTTGGCGTTGCTTTGGCGTCTGTAACCACCGTTTACAACGCCGTTCGTTCGTACCTAGTTAGCCAAATGCTCCGATCCCGCCCCTTCAATCCGGGAAACTTCACCCAAACTCAGTTCGGGAACTTTACGAGGACACGCCAGTTTGGAATAGTGAACCCATACGGGGGCATCGCAGGTGGCCTCATGATCTTAGCTGTGATCATTGCGATAATTGGCGTAGTGTGGCTAGGCATATCCCTCAGGAAACCTAAGCCGCCCAGTGCATAGCCATTGCAAGTATTGTCACGGAATTCACTTGACCGCGATTCATCTTCCGTATGAGAGAGAGTTAGGAATGCAGTCGCTTATCTTTGAAGCCTGCCTACACGCCCGAGTTCATGAGATTGGGAAAGACATCGACAAAGACGGAAGGCCTCTAAGGCTCGTAAGGTGCGTCGAGTGCGGTGTTCTAATGCGCGAGTATTCCCTTCTTAGTCTAGAATCTTAGTTTCCGGATTCAATATTCCGTTCGGATCGAAAAATCTCTTTATGCTTTTCATTAGTTCGAGCTCCTCCTCCGTCATAATTTACTGGAGCTTACTGGTCCTCACTTTACCTATTCCATGCTCAAGGATTAGGGTGGATCCACCCCTCTTGGGGTGGTGCCAAACGGTGCCAAACGAAGGTGAGCATCGCCTCATTTTGCGCCTCGATCCCCTCATACGAAGCAGTCTACAGACCCGGCTCAACGAGCGTTAGGCGGGTATCTTGGTTCC
>JBAVCK010000004.1:0-17533 GCA_049586635.1 Bathyarchaeia archaeon | reverse complement strand
CTTCAAGACTGTTCAAAAAACAGTGATAGGCTTGGCAATATTCGGAGTTATTATCTCGGCCTTCGTGAGCGCCTTTGTTCTGAATTTTGCTCTGGGGTTGCCACTGGGTGTTGCATTATTGTTCGGGATCATCGTTTCTCCTACTGACCCTGTGACTGTCGTCAGTGTTCTGAAAAGAATGCGGGCACCCGAAGCCCTCACAACAATTCTGGAATCAGAAGCCTACTTGAACAATGCCACGCCCGTCATCCTATTCCCCATAGCCCTCTCCTTGTCTTTCAGTCCATTGAGCGGCCTGAGCCATTTCGGTGTCACTCTGCTAGGAGGAGTTGGAATCGGTCTCTTGGTGTCAGGCATTGCTGAACTCCTCCACAAGTTGATCACGGAGCCGCTCGCAGAAACATCCTTCACTATAGCGGTCATGTACGGTTCCTACGTGCTTGCAGAGAGCTTAGGCGTGTCGGGTCTGATTGCAGTACCCATCGCCGGGTTGTACATGGGGAATCGGACGATGCGAACAGCCATGTCGGAGGAAACCCGTGGAACGATGATAAGGTTCTGGGAGGTGGTGACTTTTCTGGCTACAGCTTTCGCCTTTCTACTCATTGGGTTGAAGGCCGACTTCGAGCTACTGATCGCCTTCGCCCCATTCATAGTAGTGGCTTTCGCGGCCATAATCATCGCGAGAATCCTTAGCGTCTACCCAATTCTGTGGTTTGCTCAGCTGATGGGAGAGAAGGTACCGGCCTCATGGAAGAGGATCCTGGCGTTTGCAGGTCTACGTGGAGCAGTCTCAATCGCTCTAGTTCTCTCCTTGCCGGAAAGCAATTACAGAGGCGCCATACAAGCGATGGTATTCGGCGTGGCACTCCTTTCATTGATCGTCCAAGCAGAAATCCTGCGAGTGTATGTGAGAAAGGAATCCCGTGAAAAAGACAGTGATTCATTACCTCAATTGGTTCAAACCCCCAGGAGCCCCTGAATTAATGTAATAGCCTCGAGCTCAGTTATGAGCTGGGGGTTGATGAAATGGCAGGGCAATCACACGGTTTTGATGCCAGAACGGGTTTCCTTTATCTAAGAAAATGGACGGTAGTAGCCATTGCCACCGGCATCGTCGCCGGCATCGGAGCATTAGCTCTAATTCAGGGCATTGATTTCTTCACGAAATTATTCCTCGTGGGAATAGTGGGATATGCGCCGCCGCTACCCGGTGGCGAGACACAAACTCATCTGACTACTATCATTATCGCTCGGCCTTGGCTAATACCAGTCTCCACAGCGCTGGGGGGATTGCTGAGTGGCGTATTGGTTGCGAAGTTAGCTCCTGAAGCCAAGGGTGTTGGAACTGACGCTGCGATAGGCGAATTCCATAAAGGGCACGCTCTGATTCGCATTCGGGTACCACTCGTTAAACTTCTCACCTCGGCCATCACGATAGGTTCAGGGGGAACTTCCGGTCGTGAAGGGCCAATAGCCCAGATAGGCGCCGGTTTGGGCACGCAGATTGCTAAGGCATTCAAGCTTACAGAGCGTGAGAGAAGAATCGCCCTCGCAGCGGGACTCGGAGCGGGTATTGCCGCGATCTTCAAAGCTCCCTTGGCTGGGGCAATTCTCAGTGGGGAGATATTCTACAAACATGATTTTGAGGCGGAAGCTATGATTCCAGGATTCGTGGCTTCGACGGTGAGCTATTCGATTGTTGGTTTCGTTACCGGCTGGCAGCCGATCTTCAGCACCGGAGTTAACCCGGTTGCATTTACACATCCCGAAGCGCTCATCTTGTATGGAGTCCTTGGAGTTGTCTGCGCCGCGTTCGCCCATTTGCTCTTCAAAGTCTACTTCCGGGTTAATTACGTGTTTGAGAGACTCCGAATACCCGGCTTCGTGAAACCAGCAATCGGCGGACTCGTCACGGGAGTGATCGGCATTTTCATGCCTTCCGTTCTTGGCGTAGGTTATGGCTGGGCGCAGTTTGCGCTCAGTCAGAATTACCAAATCCTCCCCCCAACGATGATACTCCTCGCGGTTTTCGCCGAGATATTTGCAATGTCATTTACATTGGGTTCAGGAGGCAGTGGGGGAATCTTCGGGCCCTGCGTGGTAACTGGAACGATGATTGGCAGTGCTTTCGGTTACTATGCGCAACAGATGTTTCCAGGAACGGTGACGAACCCTTCAAACTTCGCCATAGTTGGGATGATGGCATTCTTTGGTGGTGCCGCAAAGTCGCCCTTGGCTGTGATTGTGATGATTGCTGAGATGACTGGGGGGTATGGGCTTCTCGCACCATCCATGGTCGCTGTGGTCGTTGCGTATTTGCTTACAGGAAGTCTGAGCGTGTTCTACAATCAAGTGGAGAGCGTGGAGGATTCTCCAGCACACCTGGAGGAATATGAGACGCTAGTCCTGAAGAGAATCATGGTCGCCGACATTATGACGAAAAACGTGCAATCAGTGAAGCCAACCGCGAACATCAGGATTGCCCAGGATTTGATGGAGGTAGACCTTGTAGGCGGATTGCCAGTGGTGTCCAATGGACAGTTGGTAGGGATGGTCACTCGAACCGACCTACTCAAAGTTGAACCTTCGAAACGTGCAGAGAAAACAGTGGGCGATGTAATGAACACACAATTGGTCCTCGCATATCCGGAGGAAGACCTGTTTTCAGCGTTGACGAGAATGATGACTAAAGGCGTAGGCAGACTTCCAGTCGTTTCGCATGACAACCGCGAAGCAATGATCGGCATAATCGCGCGCACTGACATTGCAAAGGCAATTGAAACACATCGTTCCACGCAGGACCCTGTCAGTGAGTGAGCTCACTGAGCGCTATTAGCCAATTCATCCGGTAGCTTTTCTGTTTCCGCACATAGTTCATCAATAGTCCATTTGTGAAGAGCCAACTCGTTGGGCCGGGGACGATGTGGTCTTTCCATTCTCCTTTGTCTGTGTTGTCTGATGAATGGGCGCAATGGAATGGTACACACTATGGGTTAATGATGAGTCCTTTAAGTTAGGAGCGCTCTCAGCCGGCGCAATGACGGCATTCGGCGGGCAGACTGAAATCCGTTCTCTCCCCTCGGACCTAAACAGCAGGTCTCCCGGTGCCGCAAGTTATCGCACTCGTGAATTGCTGTCAAAGCTTAAATTCAATCTTCTGCCCCAGTGAGGGGGACACTGTGTGGCGTGCACTGTAGTCGTCGGAGCGCAATTCGGCGACGAAGGAAAGGGCCGAATTATAGATTATCTCGCCGCCAAAGCGGATTTTGTTGTCAGGTTTCAGGGGGGCAACAATGCGGGGCATACTGTCGTAAATGATTACGGTACATTCAAGCTTCACTTGATTCCCTCCGGCATCTTCTACCCTCAAGTTGTTTGCATCAACGGGGCAGGAGCAGTGGTTGACCCGGACTCATTGCTCGATGAAATCGCAACATTGGAGAAAGCTGGAGTCAAGACCGACAACCTCTGGATCGACAGGAGGGCGCACATTGTCTGGCCGTACCACCGGCTTCTCGACGGGGCGGGGGAACGGAAAGGCGGCCTGGGGACTACGCGCCGGGGCATAGGGCCCGTTTATGGCGACAAAGCGGCCTACCGAGGCATCCGAGTAGGGGACCTGCTCCACATCGACTTCCTACAAACCAGGTTGAAGTCGGTTCTTCCTCTCAAGAACCACGAGTTGGAATTTTACGGCTTGGCGCCTCTGCGAGCGGAGGATCTCATACAGCAAGCCAGGGAATGGGGCGGCAGATTGGGCGCGAGAATTGTTGACTCTCGTCCAATCCTAAACAAAGCACTGGCCGAAGGCAAGAAGGTCTTGCTCGAAGGCCAATTGGGTGCGATGCGCGACCTTGACTGGGGAATCTACCCGTATAGCACCGCGTCATCACCCACGGCTGGGGGGGCTTGCGCCGGCGCTGGCGTGTCGCCCCGTTCAATCGAAAATATCATCGGTGTTGTGAAAGCGTACACGACTGCCGTTGGAGGCGGCCCGTTCCCTACAGAGCTCTTCGACAAGGACGGAGAACGCCTGCGCGAAATCGGTGAGGAATACGGTGCCACGACCAAGCGGCCTAGGCGGTGTGGCTGGTTAGATGGCGTGGTTGTCCGTTACGCTGCGTCATTAAACGGTTTGACGAGCCTTGCAGTCACGAAGCTTGACGTGCTAGATTCCTTAGAGAACATGAAGGTCTGCATTGCCTATCGTTTGGATGGGAAAGAAACCACGGAAATGCCAGATACCGTCGACTTGGGAAGAGTGCAACCCGTCTACGAGGAATGGGCGGGGTGGAAGAAAGCCACAACAGGCGCACGAAGGTGGGATGACCTACCAAAAGGAGCCCAGGCATACCTCAAGCGAATCGAGGAACTGGCGAAGGTGCCGATCCAGTACGTGTCCGTGGGCGCCAAACGCGAGGACATTGTAATAGTCTAAAGTGCTGCAGTGATGTGGAGAGATTACTCCGCAGCTCTCATGAGTGCGTGTTTCGAGCTAGCCAAGTCTCACCCGAAGTAATGTGCCTGAACGATTTCGCAATCGGGGAAACGATTAAGCCGGCAGGGATTGCCGCCACGAGAAGGTTCACAACATTATACAGAGCGGTAAAGATTAGCGTGTAAGTTAGAACCATAGCATCGCTTGGGAACGTCCACCCCGTCGACTTCTCCAGCGTTACTTTCGCAAAGGCTAGGTAGTTTGCGCCAAAGAAAACTGGCCCAATGTATACTAAAACCGCGTAGTTGACGACAGTCATCGCAGCTACGCGCAAGAGAGTACCACTACCAAGTATCAATGAAATAGCAAGTGAGGGATGGGCCGAACTCCCCTTGATTCGGCGAGATACCTCGCCGCCCAGCCAGAAGCCTCCGAGGGTCGATATGACCGCGGCGAATTTTATCGCGGGGCCGAGGGGCGCGTCGCCCCCGGTTTCGTTTAGAAATATCCATTGAATGACTGCCGTAATTGCGCCGGCAAAGGGACCGAAGAGGAAGAAGGCCATTTGAATGGGGATCTCGGAGAAGTCTACTTGGAGGTAGGGAATTAGTGGGAACGGCACCGACGCCTTCGCAAGGGCCAAAATCGCTGAAATCGCCGCGAACACTGCCGCTCCCGCGAGGGTAACAGTCAACTTCTGTGCTGACGTTCGCTCGACCAAGTTTGTTCGGGCCACACTTCGAACCTACTTATAATAGAGTTTCTACTAATTTACGAGTACTCAAAACTAAGCCTCCGAGTATCCATAACGCAGAGAATTCCTGCGAGACTGAGAGGCCAACACAACTCAGTTTGTTAATCTCTACTTTCTAGACGAGCCCTTTGGCCTTTCGATAGATTCTCCGCTGCCACAGACATCTTCCGAAGAATCGTCACAGCTTTTCTAATGGTGAAATAAGCGTCACGGGGTTTGGATTGAAGGCACGATTGGGCGTACAAGAGAAGCTCATGAGCTGCCTCCGCGGTTGGTTCAAAATCGGCTTCGTCATGGTTGCTGCTAGGGTTGAAGTCGCTCAAACCCTGTGCCATTGAGAGTTGGAACGCGGCGTACTCTGCTTCCGCCGCGGATTTCCAAAGGAGAAACGTATAGGTCGCACGGTCTTCAGCTGCCGCCGCTTGCATGGCTCGCTTGACGATTGATAGAGCCTCCGCAAGAGTCACACTCACAGGGCTGTCGCGTTCTGGCAAGAAGAACGGAGGTCTCCGGTCTTGAGTTGGACTGCGAGCCACGTTGGTTTCAGGGAATCAGTGCACCGTAACCGATTTCGCAAGATTTCTTGGAAAGTCCGGATCGTAACCTTTTCCCACAGCCACATAGTACGCAAACAGCTGAAGTGGCAAGATGTATACGATTGGCGTGAGGGGCGACGGAATTCCTGGTGGAAGGGTTATCTTTTCGTCGGAGATAGTGGATATTTCCCCATCCTCTTCTTCGATCACTCCGATAACCTTCGCTCCGCGCGCCTTCATCTCCATAACATTGCCGATAATCTTCGAATAGACTTCATCTTTCGGGGCGACGAAGATGACCGGATAGCCATCTTCCACGACTGAGATGAAACCATGCTTTGATTCCCCTGCAGGATACGCGATTGCGGGAAGGTATGAGAGTTCGAGAAGTTTCAGGCGCCCCTCAAGTGCTGTTGCAACACTCATCCCCCTGCCAAGAAAACAAAAGCTCTTCCTGTCCAAATATTTCTCAGCAATGCGTTTGACATGACGCTCTTGAGTGGATAGGAACGTGGAAATCCAGTCCGGCAGTTGGTTGAAGCCATTTTCCAATAGCTCAGATTGGCTCTGCGGAATCACTTCCCGTTTCTTGGCCAGGGCCAGGGCAAGTTTTGCTAGAATTGAGACCTGTGCCGTGAAGGTCTTTGTCGCTGCTACACCCATTTCGGGCCCTGAATTTTGCCCTATGTAGACGTCTGAAAGCCTAGTCAGCGTAGAGCCCATTACGTTACTGATTCCGAGCACCGTTGCGCCCCTGTCCTTTGCGCCCCGGACAGCGCTGAGCGTGTCTGTTGTTTCGCCGGATTGACTTACCGCTAGAACAACAGTATCCGAGTCAACAAGGGCGCCGTAGCCATCTATGAATTCCGAAGCAACGACCGGTGTAACCTCAACTTTGGCGAGATTAGAAAAAGCGTAGGCCGCGGCCAAGCATGCATGGTAGGAGGTTCCGCAGGCCAGTAAGAAGACTTTCTTCGCGCGATTGATCGCAGAAGCCATCAGCTCGAGGTAAATAGGGTGGGTTCTGAGGGCGTTACGCACGCTGAGTGGCTGTTCATGGATTTCCTTGAGCATGAAATGTGGGTAACCAGTCTTGAGGGCGGTTTCAACACTCCAATCAACTTTGAAAGGCTCTCGGGATATTTCCTCCCCAGTGTCAACCTTGTACAGGGTCACATGGTCTGCTGTCAGGACAGCCATCTCGTTCTCCTCGAGATGGATTGCAAGTTTAGTTCTTGAAAGGAAGGCGGGAACATCCGAGGCGCAGTAGTTTCCATCCGTTCCAGTACCGATGACCAGAGGACTCTCTCTTCTCACGGCTACAACTTTGTCAGGTTCAAGGGAGCATATGAACGCCAGAGCGTACGCGCCCGTTAATCGATTTGCTGCCGACCTCACCGCTTCGGCGAATCCCATTCCCGATTTCAGGTTCTCTTCGACGAGGTGCGCAACAACTTCCGTGTCGGTTCTAGATTTGAACTCGTGGCCGAGTGCTTCCAGTTCTTGCCTCAGCGTCATGAAGTTCTCAATAATGCCATTATGCACGACCGCAACCTGACCCTTGCAGTCGGTGTGAGGGTGGGCATTCTCTTTGGAGGGGGCTCCGTGGGTTGCCCAGCGTGTGTGCCCTATCCCTACGAGGCCGGTTAGATCACTAATGTGGAGTGTTTGTTCCACCTCATCGATCTTTCCCTTATCTTTCTTAACAACGATTCCTCCGCCGTTAATGGCGGCCTCACCAACCGAATCGTACCCTCGATACTCTAGGCGCTTCAATGAATCGTAAAGAATTGGCCCGACATTGCCGTTTTTCAAAACCACAGCTGAGATTCCACACATTCACGTGACCAACTTGCAGAAGATTCCGCCGAGGTGTCTAAATTTGCGTGATAAGCATTCCTGTGCATGGCATTTGACGAATTGACGATGATTGACCGGTCCCATGCTGAAAACATGCTGCGAATGGGCAAAAATTGACTTAATGGTCAAAACGTGACTTTATTAATCGTTGAATCAAGAGGACACGGAGCCATGTCATACCTGATCCTAAAGGAAAGGCATTCCGACCAGCTCGTACCCACGCGGGTCTTCTCCGACCCACAATTAGCCCAATCCGTCCTCCAGCCGACACGTTGGAGGATACTAAGTGAACTGACAGCCAGCGAGAAATGTGCAAAGGACCTTGCAGAGACATTCCACACGAGCGAACAGGTCGTCTGTTATCACCTCAGGGAGCTTGAGCGAACTGGGTTCGTGCGCCTACAGAGAACCGTCAAGAAGAGAGGAGCGATGGCAAAGTACTACAGAGCGGAGCAGAAGGCAATAACCATCATCCCCAAACTCGGAACCGCAGGAAAGGTCGGGGAAAGTCTCCCCGAGCAAACTCTCAGCGAAGCGTCTTCCAAACTCCTTGACCCATTCATTTCCCTCGGCCACCTCAACGCCCACATCGTCCTTGGCAGTCCGGATACTCATGGAGTTTTCCGAAGCCGCGCCCGGTGCGGCGATAGAGCCACTGACCTCGCCCTATTTCTAGGTTCATTGCTACCGCTCACGAGGGAAAATAATGTGCGTTTGGACACGGAGATAGCGCAACAGGAGATGCTTCAAAACCTCATCCTCGTCGGGGGACCAAAAGTGAACACGGTCACAATGTCCGTGAATGAGTCTTTGCCAATAACGTACGAACTGACGGGCCACAACCTCATGGTTTCACGAATCTCAGGCAGAACCTACGCGGGAGAAGAAGAAGGCGCAATTCAATCTATCGTCAACCCAATGAATCGGGAATGCCGCATCATAGTAATCGCGGGCAACACCTACCAAGGGACCAGGGCGGCAGTGCTCGCGTTCATCAAATACACTGACGAAATCGCCAAAGGAAATTCGATTAATCCGAATGTGGTTGCACGCGTTGTGAGCGGCTTAGATGTGAACAGTGACGGACTGATCGATGATATACAATTCCTAGAATAATCGACTCCTACTTTCGACCCGCTTTGGATAGTCGCTTCTTCAACGTCTCGGTAACGACCTTAGGTTCAATGGATCCCCTAACTTCGGACATCACCGAGCCCATCAGTGAGGAGAAAGCTGCTTCTCCTTTCTCGTCGACGAGTTTTCTGTTCTTCTCTATGTGGCGGTCGATTATCCCCTCAAGCTCGCGCTCAGTCAACATTCTCAACCCGAGCTTCTTGATGCCATCGGACGGGTCTGAGGCAAGGTTCGCCCCTTGCCATCTCAACAGGTCTAATACCGCTTCTTTGGTGACTACCCCCTCGTCCACTAGCCCAAACATGCGTTGGATTTTGCCATCTGGGATGGAGTGAACGGGTATGCCTTCACGTTCAAGGCTTTTGCAGCTTTCAGTGAGCACGGTGGCGATGAACGTGGGTGGCACTTTGCTAGTCGTTGCAATTTGCTCGAAGAGGGTGAGATAATCCGAGTCGACTAGTTGTTTTGCCAGCTTTTGGTTTAGCGAGTATTGGTCAACCAGCCGTTTTGTTAGGCCTTCAGGGGTTTCGGGCAGGTTAGCCTTCAATCTCGTGACTAATTCTTGGGTGACTGGTGTTTGTGGGACATCGGTTTCGGGATACATTCGTGCTGCGCCTGGCCTCGGCCGCATGTACCTCGTGGTCCCGTCTGGCATCGCGGTGCGCGTCTCTTCAGGGACGCCGGAGAGTGCCTCGATTGCGCGGTCGACGACGGCATCTAAAGCATCGTTTGCATTTGCCTTCTCGTCAGCGACCAAGACAAAAGCATCGTCGCCTGACGCATTCAATCGCTCCCTCACATGGTGGACCTCGTCTTCTGTGACTCCGTAACCCGGAAGCTCGTCGGAGTGAAATATGCCGCCGACACCTGCCCAGAATGATGCGCGGTTGGACAGTTCCGTCCCGAGGCGCAATCCCGGTGCAAGCTCCTTCCCTAAGAGCCCTTTGAATTTAGGAAGCTTAGTGGCCAACACAACGCCGCCCTTCGAGATAGCTTCCTTTATTATTCGAGCTTTTGAGCCACGGAAAGTCTCGGTGAGATCGCTATACTTTCTTTCGAGTAAACTAGGATTCGCGCCCCTTCGACCGAGTTCATCTCGTATTTCGAGCAGCGTTTGCTGGCGGTTGACTTCTGTTTCAACAACCTTGCTAAGGAGGTCGAGTTCCTGGACTCCTTTGATTTCCATTAGGGCTCCGCCAGGGGTTGAAATGTTCAGGTCCTGCCGAATACTTCCCAAACCTCTCTTCACCTTTCTCGTCGCCCGCAACATGGTGCCTATAGCGTAGGCAACCTTCTCGACTTCACCTGCAGAATCCATCGCGGGCCCTGTTGTTACCTCAATTAATGGAACCCCAAGCCGGTCTATCCTATACCCAACGGTTTCCTTTGATTGAGTGGTTTTCCGAGCGGCATCCTCCTCTAATGAGATCTGTTGAATGGGAATTTCCTTTCCGTCCACCGTCAAGGCTCCATCTAGTGCAACTACGCAAGTGCGCTGAAAACCTGTTGTGTTGGAACCATCGATCACGACCTTACGCATCACGTGAATTTCATCCACAGGTTTGGCATCCATCAATAGAGAGGCGGTCAAACATACTTCAACCGCTTCGCTGTTGAGTTTGCTAGGCGGTTCTTCATCCATTTCAACTAGGCATGATGTTTCATGATCCTCCTCGTAGAGCACGCTCCTGCCGCGGTGGAATTCGAATAGGGCCGCTTGATCAATTTGGCCGAGCTCACTTTGCGTTGGCCGAAGCCTTCGCATGAACTTCTCTTCAGGTTCTGATTCAGCGAGGTCGGTCGGACAAGCGCAGAACAGTTTATGCTCCGTGTCCAACTGCCTGTGTATCTCCAACCCAACTTTGATTCTGGGTTGGGTCTTTGATTCCTTGCTCATTCCACGGAGGCCTCCGGTATTCGTCTGTCCGAAATCTCGTTCGCAATATTTGTGAGCATTAACTTCTTGACTTTCTCTGAATCCGTTTCTTGCCCGAACGCCCACATCATCTTCACCAGCGCGGTCTCTGAGAGCATGTCGCCGAGTGGTAACACCCCAAGTTTCAGCAGGTCCCGTCCGGTTGAATAGACGTTCATGTGAACCCTACCCCATATGCACTGGGAGCACATGGCTACCACAGTTCCATTCTTCACCGCCCTTTCAATTGCGGGGAACAAAGCCTCGCCAATGTGTCCCAAACCAGTTCCTTCGAGGACGATGCCCTTGTACCCCGTGGCGGTCGCCCAATCAATCATCCCCACTGAGAGCCCCGGGTGGAATTTGATCAGGGCGACGTTTGGGTCGAACTTGGATTGAACCTCCCAATCTGAACGATTGTGCCGCTCAGCGTATTTTTCTCCGTTGAGTTGGAGTGCCCGGTTGACAAGGTCGTACTGGGCGATAGGGCGGGCGTTTACGCTCCTGAAGGCGTCTCTTCTACTCGTGTGGCACTTTCGTACCTTGGTTCCCCTGTGGACGGCGACTCTCTCATCCGAAACCCAATCATGCATGGCGACCACAACTTCAGCGAAAGGAGCTTGGCCGGCTACTGCCGTCGCCGCAATCAGGTTGGTTGCGGCGTCGGAGCTAGGCCGATCGGACGAACGCTGTGAGCCAACGAATACTACGGGCACCGGTATGCCGTGCAAAGCGAAACTGAGGGCAGCTGCTGTGTAACCAAGTGTGTCAGTTCCATGGGCCACTACGACGCCGTCCGCCCCCGCGCGAATTTGCTCTGCCACCGACTCCGCGATCTTAGGCCATTGTTGTGGCCCTATGTTTTCGCTGAAGACGCTCATCAGTACTTTTGCATTAATGTCAGCAAGCTCAGCTAGCTCTGGGACTACGCTGTACAAGTCTTCCGAATCGAGGGCGGGCTTCACCGCCCCAGTCCTATAATCGACTTTACTGGCTATTGTGCCCCCCGTGCTGATTATGGACACCTTCGGCAGTCCTGACCTCTGTTTTGGAAGGGGAGGGCGGGTGAAATGGGGCGCCTCTCCTTTCCCTAGAACGTTAACCTTCGTCGAGGCGTCAACCCGAACGCCCACATTATATCCAGTCCTCAATTTTACGACAATGTAATTCTCATCCCGGCCGGAGTGGTAACGCGGCATGAGGAGCCCCTCCACAACCTCTTGGCCTGCACCCCGTTTCAGTTCAAGTCGGAGCCTATCCCCGACCTGTGCGCCTGCTTTGCTTAGGATCTCGCGTGAGAGACCTGAGTAACCGTACAATTCTTCCTGGGACAAACCAATCTCCGCCAAGGCTTTGGAGATGGAAAGCTGAGACCCTTAAGACGTTAGCTATGCCCGCTCTCTGTGTCAGCTCAGCGTCTTTCCCATGTAGGGCCCGACGACATCGTAACCAGCCCGCTTGTAGTACCCCTTCGTTCCGATGGCACTTAGGACCAGTATCCTGTTCGCACCGTGTTCCTTCGCCGCTTTCTCTGCTTCCGCTAGTAGCTTTCGGCCTAGGCCGGTGTGCTGCCACGCACCCCCGTACCTTAGGCCGACAGGGACCTCGGTCCCATAAACGTGTAGCTCTCGAATCACTGCGGTCACTGCATCGACCTCAGGCCTATGGGCTCTTTCAGAGGGCAACCTCAGACGCAGGTATCCTATCAGGACATCCGCTTCAGGTTCTTCAATCGAGATGAAGAACTCCTTTCCCCCAGACGCTTCGTATTCCTGCGTGATGAGACGAATTCGGTCGGGTTGAACGGTCACGTTCTCCTTTAGCATTCTGTGGCCTACCTCGCGGCACCGAATGCACCTGCACCTTTTTCCCCTCTCTCTCAACCGTGCTAGGGCGATTTCGCGAAGGTTGCCTTTCTTTACACCGGATTGAATGAGTTGAACAGGGAACTCCCGATGGACACGCATAATTCGGACCCATGGCGGAACAAATTCCTTCACGCTGGCGATCAGGTCAGCGGCTTGTTCTGCGTCGTATGGTTGGTAGAGGCCGCGCTGCCACCAGTCATACAGTTCCGTGCCTTCCATGACGAGGCAAGGATAGATCTTCAACATGTCCGGGCAAAACCGCGGGTCTTCGAAAAGCGTTCTAAATGATTCAAGGTCCTTCTGAAAGTCGGAGCCGGGCAGACCTGGCATCATGTGTGCGACGATTTTGAAGCCTGCATCTTTGGCTATTTGAAAAGCTTCGACCACGTCTTGCACCGTGTGGCCCCGATTAGTTAGAGTGTAGATGTAATCATCGATTACTTGGACGCCAATTTCGACGCGCGTTGCTCCAAACCTGAGCATCTGGTCAAGATGCGGCTGCTTACACCAGTCAGGTTTCGTCTCGATGGTTAAGCCCACATTGCGAATTTCGCTGAATTCAGCCCGGGTCTTTGCTTCCTCTAGAGTTGATGAGTTTACGCCGTTGATTGCGTCTAAGCATCTATGTACGAAGTGCTCTTGGTAGTCGACGGGTGCGGCTAGGAATGTTCCGCCTTGAATTACCAGCTCGACCTTCGAAGGCACGTGCCCGATGGCTTTGAGCTGCTCAAGCCGACTGCTGATCTGCAGGAACGGGTCGTATCCAGACTGAAAGCCCCTCATAGCTGCGGGTTCGCCTGACGTGTAACTCATTGGGAACCCTTTCTCCATGGGACAGAATACGCAGCGGCCGTGTGGGCAGCCGCGCGGTGAACTCATGACACCTATGACGTTCACGCCTGAAATGCTGCGCACTTTTTTCAAACGCAGGTTGGGCCGAAGTTTTTCCTTCACGTGTTCCGGCAGGGCGCCGAGAATGTCAGAGTTGCGTGGCATCCAGCTGAGTTCGTGCTTTCTGCAAAATTCCAACTTTATCCTGTTGAGGCTGTCGGGGTCAGTTGCCCCGCTTTCAACAACACGCGAAGCCAACTCAGATAGAAGCGAGGCTTCGAGCGGTGAGTCAAAGGGAGCACCCAACGCTCGGTTAACCTCCGCTAAAACCGTGCGGCCTTAAGGCTGTTTCTTGCCTGGTTCTACGCTAATGTAGAGAATGTTGCTTCCGCGCACGATTACGTTCCCATAATTGGCTGTCGGAGAGTTACCACGGTACTCAGTTGCTCCTTCGAGAATGATGTTCATGTGGCTGTCAGCGTCTATCATCTTGCCGTGGTATTCTACGTCGTTCTTTAGCCGAATCGTGATTTCTCCGTTAAGTTTCTTCACGAGTAGGTTGAGAGGTTTCCTAGAAGGCTCCACGTTCATCACTGATTTGCTTCGCAACCTTCTCTATTAGTCTAAATAAGGTTGCCCCAAGCTTCGGCAGAACACCACCCCAGCTAACACTTAGGTCATGAAGTGGCTTAGTTTCATGTCCCTGCGGCTCTTCAACACGCTGAAGCATTTCTCGGGTGCCAGCCTCACATACTCCAGCTTCAAGCTGTCCAGGAGCGGTTGCGCGCTCTTGCGAAGCTCAGGAGCCACTACAATGCCCCTGAGAGGCCTGTCAACCTTCTTCCTGAGGGTGTCGAGATACCGTTCAAGTTGCAAAACCGCATCCTTCGAGGCTGCATTCCTCTTGATTTCTACAACAACGAGTGCACCATTCTTGTCTTCTGCGAAGATATCCGTGAAGCCAGCTTCGCCCAGACTTTTCTCCTGCTGAAGCGGTTTTAGCCCATTTTCTACTAGGTCTGGCGCGGTGAGGATCGCCTGCTTCATCTGTTCCTCAGTCACGTGCAGAGCGAATTCGCCGGTATCGACGAGCGTTCCTGTTGCGGTCAGGTGAATTTCTTGGAATTCTATGGAAACGTTTTCTCTTGGCTGAGAACGTGACGCACTAACAATTAACCCAGAGTCGGCAAGCTTGACGCTGACAACGCATTTTGGGGGCTGCCAGTTGACGGGTTCATATTCTGTTGGCCTGTGGACCAATACAGACCCGTCTTGTTTCACAATTGTCACTCTCTCACCCCATTCTAACGTCGAAGACGCGCGCCCCTCGTAATCGACTCTGCACTTGCCGATTACGAGCACGAAACTTCTTGCCCGGAAAGCTTTCTCAAGGATCTCTGCTGCCTCAGAAAGCTCAGGGTCAATTCTTACCAAGAGTCCCATGTTGAAGCCCCTACAGAATCATTGCTTCAGCTCTCGACATAATTGAATGCTTCAAACTGACGGCGAAGAGCCGATGATTGTAATTCATTCACTCATCTCTCTCCGTTATATCGAACGAGGCCTGTAGAAAGCGTAGCCAATGTTGAAATAAGTAGGGTGTTATTGTTGGCAACGGCCGAAGTCTTGAAAGAAAAAGCCAAGCAACCTGAAGAAGAGGCAGAGAAAGCGGCAGAAGAAAAAGTCGAGGCGGCGGCTGAGAAACCGCAGAAGAAGTACGAGTTCATAGAAGATATTCCAGGTGTCGGCCCCGCAACTGCTGAAAAACTTAGAGAGATGGGTTACCAGACCGTTGAGTCCCTGGCCACGGCCACCATCAAAGAACTGACCGTAGCTGGCGTTGGTGAAAAACAGGCCGCCAAAGTAATCGCTGAAGCACGGGACAGCTTGGCGCTCAGCTTCATTCGAGCTGACGAGCTCATGAAGATGAGGCAGAACGTTCGACGACTTTCGACCATGAGCAAACAGGTTGATGAACTGCTGGGTGGAGGCCTTGAAACCCAAACGATAACTGAATTCTACGGGGAATATGGAGTTGGTAAGAGCATACTCTGCCATCAGCTTGCAGTCAACGTACAACTCCCTGAAGAGAAAGGAGGCCTCAACGGCTCAGCCCTATACATTGATACGGAGAACACCTTCCGCCCAGAATGGATAGTCCGCATGGCAAAGGCCATGGGACTAGACCCGATCGAAACGGCGAAGAGAATCATTTACTCAGAAGCCTTCAATTCTGATCATCAGGTTCTCGTACTCGACAAAGCTGACAAGGTCATTCAGGAAAATAACGTGAAGTTGATAATTGTGGATTCGTTGACCGCGCATTTCCGAAGCGAATACCTCGGACGAGAGATGCTCGCGGAGCGGCAGCAGAAGCTCAATAGCCACTTGCACCGGCTCGTTAGGCTTTCCCGCGCTTTCAATGCATGCGCAGTTGTCACGAACCAGGTCATGTCGAGACCCGACCAGTTTTTCGCTATGGCTGTGGAGGCAGTCGGAGGACATATAGTATCCCACACTACCCATACTAGGATATTCTTGAGACGTACGTCCAGTGGCCCAGTCCGAATTTGCAGGCTCGTCTCAAGCCCCTACCTACCGGAAGGAGAACGCATATTCAAGATAACTGAGGAAGGTATCAAAGATATCACCGAAGAAGACGAAGTCAAACGCCGAAAATGAGAAA
Source organism: Bathyarchaeia archaeon (assembly GCA_049586635.1). GTDB lineage: Archaea > Thermoproteota > Bathyarchaeia > 40CM-2-53-6 > 40CM-2-53-6 > FEN-987. The sequence continues at coordinate 1,508 of JBAVCK010000004.1, read as the reverse complement.
CCGCGTGCCGGCTTAAACATCGACACTGAAAAATTCTTTCAAGCCATCATCCAGAGACGAAATTCCGACGCAGAAAAAGAACTCGATAGCATACGCACTAGCATCCCCGCGACCGAATTGGCGAAAGGCTACCTGAAAGCCCTCGAAGGGCTACTGCTCACCGCCAAGTCTACTGATGACAAGTACCTGTACCTGTCGAAAATTGAAATGACCCCTACTAAACTGAAGACGCTGAGAAAGGAGTTCGCACAACACGGGACGAACGAACTGCATTCCGACTATGACAGGGGTTACTTTGACGCCGTGGAGAGCTACTTGAGGAAACTTGAACGAGAGGGACCCCCTCGCGCGCCCCCTGACACGCAAAAGGCAGTAGCAAAGTAGTTACGGCGAGACGGTGTTGAGGAACACCGATACAACGATCCACAGAATTATGAAGGTGCCCCCACCGAGAGTGATGTACCGGTTCTTTCCTTTCAGTTCAGCCTCTCCGTAATGCAAGACACGTTGAACAATGAAGATGGAAAACGCGTAAATGATTAGTCCTAGGCCGATGCCTACGAAAATTGCGAAGTCACCAAAGCTGGCTTGGTTGATGTGTAAGAATTGGTTCGCAAACCCGGCAACAACCGCTAAGGCGACACGAAGCCAGTAGACGACTGAGGTTGGCTTGATTCGTCTCTTGGACTGAGTTTGAACCTGAGATTGAGCGGTGCTCAACTATCTTCCATTCCTAATCGGCTGGGGATTCCTCGCATCATACCTACAGTCGCTAGATAACCCTTCCCTGCCCTTACTAGACCGCTCCCGGAAATGTCCCGCAAAGCCCTTAAGGCGTCGAAAAACCAGTCCAGTTGGGATAACGATTGGGAACAAGGTCAGATACGCCCGACGTCAAAGTTGAGGACGTTATGTCAAGTCCCGTGGTCACGATTCGAGAAACGGACACAGTGCTCGCGGCCACTAAGCTGATGAAGAAAAACGAAATCGGCTGCGTTGTCGTCGCAGACAAGTCGGGCAAACCACTGGGCCTTATGACCGAGCGGGATGTTGTGAGAAGAGTCGCCGCGTTTGATTTGCTTCCGAGCAAAGTGACGGCGGAGAAATGCATGAGTAAACCGATCGCAACAATCGACCCCTCTTCAAACGTGACAGATGCTGCCAAGAGAATGCGGGAGATGAAAGTTAGGCGACTAGTCGTTGTTCAAGGCGGCAAGGTCAAGGGCATCATAACCAGTAACGATATTGTGGACATAACACCGGCTTTGATTGACGTTATGGCGGAGAAATCTCAGATAGCCCCGGTCCCGAAGATCAAGGAGGCCGCGCCGCTCTCCGGCTACTGTGACAGGTGTGGCTCTTGGGCTGACGAGTTGAAGTCGCGCGACGGGCAATTCCTTTGCGATGACTGCGCATCCGATTCGGAAGAACCTGAAGAAGTATAACCAACGAACCTTAACCTGCTGACACAGTGAATAGTCAGCAAGCGGTGCAACTGGGGTCATGCC
>JBAVCK010000003.1:0-6859 GCA_049586635.1 Bathyarchaeia archaeon | reverse complement strand
GTTTTCCGATACCCCCAAACAATGGTCGGGATTATGAGATTCTTGGTCCGGCTGTCGAATAGGCGAAAATATGCACCGTCTGATAGAAAGCAGTTGAGTACCCTCGCATACGCAGCCGTTCGAGCGTTGGGTGCGGACGTGGGAAACCTTCGAGTCAGCAGCGTCGCAGTTGAACTGGACCTTTTGCTAAACTCCCAGACAGATGTGGACAAGGCAGTTAGGGCGCTGGAGGAACAGATAGGGCCGAAGTTGACGATTAGGCAGCTCGACGTGCAGAACGTTCCTATGGAAAGTGCTGAGGCCATCAAACTCGGGTTCGCCCTGTTTAATGAGGAACGATACTGGGAAAGCCACGAAGCCTTGGAAGAAGCATGGCGCCGATCAACTGGCACTGAGAAGGAAATTCTACAGGGCATTATCCTCCTAGCAGCAGCACTCGTCCATCTGCAGAAAAGCGAACATGATGTTGCCCTCTCTGTGATGAAACGCGGCTATGAGAAACTGACGGGTCACAGCGGTGAACACTTCCGAGTTGATATTTCGGCTCTAAAGGAAACCGTCGGGAGAATGCTGACTGGGAGCCCCGATTTTTTCAAGATCACGACAACTAGCTAGAGCAGTTCCGCAGCCCGGAACAATGCGCAGACCGATTTTGCATCACGGATTTCACCCGAGCGAACCTTTCCTAGGGCATTCTCCAATGACAATATTTCCAAGTTGATTTCCTCATCTTCCTCTGTATGCATCTCGGATTTGACCAGTCCCTTAGCCAGGTAAACATGAATTTCTTCCGTACTATAGCCGGGGACGGGAAAGAATTCCAGTATCTTCTCAATTTCTTTGCACCTGTATCCTGTCTCTTCTTCAAGTTCTCTAACCGCGCACTCTTCGGGTTGTTCTCCTCGTTCCATTGTTCCGGCGGGGACTTCAAGGAGGTCTGTTGCGATTGCGTACCTGAATTGGCGCACTAGGACGACATTTCGTTCTTGGATTATCGGTACAATTGCAGCAGCGCCACGGTGCTCGATAACCTCACGGGTCGCCGTCTTGCTGTTCCCCAACATCACTTTGTCGACGCGCAGGTTCAAGATTCGGCCATCGTACACACGGGACGAAGACGTGCAACGTTCCATTTCTATCCAGGCCTCGAATAGTGGCCGTGAATATGAGAGGTTCGCCTGGGGAGGGATCGATACGTCAACTTGTTCCGTTTGGTGTTTGGTACTGTTTTTATTGAAAGCACCATACTGCTAGCGGCATAAGGACTGCGCATTGACTCAGAAACTGGTTCCAGATACTTCGATAATTATCGACGGCAACGTACCGTCGGTCATCGAGAAAGGTGGGCTGACTGACGTTGAAATTGTCATCCCATACGCAGTGTTGGATGAACTTCAGGCACAGGCTTCGAAGGGACGAGAACCAGGGTTCGTTGGGCTTGAGGAAATTAAGAAACTGAGGGCCTTTTGTGAGAGTAAAGGCATCAAACTAACGTTTCTTGGGCAGCGTCCCGGGTACAACGATATCATGCTTGCAAGGAGCGGCAGGCTCGACGCACTCATCACGGATGTTGCGAGGTCTGAGAATGGAATTCTCCTTACCGCCGACTACGTGCAAGCACTGGTCGCTGAAGCATCAGGCGTGCAGGTGAAACACGTCCCAGGCGAGGTGAAGACCACAGGCCTCGCTTTCGAGAAGCTATTCACAGCTGACACATCGAGCGTTCACCTAAAGGAGGGAACGCGGCCTCTCGCAAAGACGGGCAAGCCAGGAAAATTCGAGTTAGTTAGACTCTCTGAAACACCCAGCACAACTGAAGAGGTTGAACAGGTCATTCGAGAAGTTACCGAGGCAGCAAGGGTTAGCCGGGAAGGTTTTGTTGAAATAAACAGGGCGGGCGCCATGGTCATACAATTGGGCCGCTTTCGTGTTGCGATTACCAGGCCACCGTTATCAGACGGCTTGGAAGTTACGATTGTTCGTCCCGTCGTGAGCCTCACGCTCCAAGACTATAAGCTGTCTGGGAAATTGATGGAACGGCTCGCCACGGGAGCCGAAGGAATTCTCATAGCAGGGCCTCCGGGGTCGGGCAAAACAACTTTTGCTTCGTCCCTAGCTGAGTTCTACTTGAAGCAAAACAAAATCGTCAAGACGCTTGAATCCCCGAGAGACTTACAGGTTGGCCCAGAAATAACTCAGTACGGCCCGCTGGAAGGGGATTTCGAGAAAACGGCGGAGATTCTCCTCCTCGTGAGGCCGGACTATACGGTATTCGACGAAGTGAGGAAAACCAAGGACTTCATGATCTTCGCCGACATGCGCTTAGCGGGAGTCGGTATGATCGGCGTCGTGCACGCCAGCGAGGCGATCAATGCCATACAAAGATTCATCGGCCGCGTCGAGCTGGGAATGATCCCGCACATCATAGACACAATAATTTTCATCCAATATGGGGAAGTACGCAGCCTCTTCACGCTAAACCTCACAGTTAAGGTTCCAACCGGCATGATTGAGGCTGATCTCGCCCGGCCAGTGGTTGAGGTTCGTGACTTCGAAAAAGGCGCTTTGCAATACGAGATCTACACGTTCGGCGAGGAGAACGTGATCATTCCAGTAAGCGACGCAAAACCCGCAATCAGCGCTGCACATAAGCTTGCTGAGGAAAGAATACTGCAGGAAATCAGGAAGTTTGACCCTGGTGGAGAGGTCACATTGGTGTCCGACAACCGCGCCCTCGTCCGCGTCGATAACGAAATTGTTCCTATACTCATCGGGAAGAAAGGCGTCACCGTCACAAAACTAGAGGAGAAGCTTGGCGTCAAGATCGATGTAGAACCGCTAGCGCCAAGTGCCGCGGGCAAAGAGGTTCGCTACGAGGTAAGGGAAGTCGGCAACCGTATCGACCTCGTATTTGATGAAGACCTTACCGGCGTGGCTGCCAACGTTTACGTTGGCGACCAATACCTCTTCTCTGCAACAATCGGCAAGAAAGGCCAAATCAGGGTGTCAAAGAAATCTGACTTGGGCCGCAGCCTGTTGCGAGCTTTAGTCTCAAAGCAGAGGATTCGTGTTCTCATCTAGCCGCAATCAGAGTTCCAGCCTCACGTCCGCCCCGGATAGCTTCCGGGAGAATGCCTCGATCTCTCTCAATAGCGAACCAATCTGTTCGTCAAGTCGCCTTTCATTTCCAACTGCTCGTTGCAACTCCCCACTCAGCTCTTCATGGGTAGCGCGGTTTGCTCGTCCCTTCTGGCGGAGGTCTCTAAGTTTCTGGACTAGGGCCGCCGTTTCTTGGTCAGCTAAGAGCCTGTCATAGGTACTCTTGCGGTCTCGAGATGTTTCATGAATTTTCGACAACGAATTTACTGAGACGACTTGTTCTGCTCGTTCAACGACTTTTTTCGTTTCACGCTGTTTGAGCATCAGTTTCCCGCTCGTCACTGCCCCCGATAACGCTGTCATGACAGACTTCAAGCGCGGGTAGCCACTCTCTTCCGAGAGGAATGTCGCGAAAGGTTTCTTGACGTACTCCTTCGTGCTATCTCTTACTTCGATAGGGAGCGGGTAGTCCCCGCGCTCAGAAATCGAGATGAGCTTCTTTAACGGCCTCCCTAGCCGACTAAACCCGGTACGGATTAGTTCTCCTCTCAGCGCTCTCAGCTCTGAGTCAAGTTGCATGTATTCTTTGATCTTCGGGTTTCGACGAATTTCCCCGACTTGGTCCTTCAGCGATTTGTCAACGCGTTCAGTTTCTCCGAGTTTTTCCTCTAAGGCCTGTCTTTGTTGTGATGCGGATTCCCTTAGCGTCTGCATCTTTGATAGGGAATCAAGCTTCTCGCTTAACCCTTCTAGGGAGTGAAGTAAGGCCCCTCGCCCGATCAGGAAATTGTGAAGTTCGTCGCCTAGCCTTCGTAGTTTGTCAATGTTGCCACCGAGCGTCATCATGTCGATAATGTAGTACGGCCGGATCTGTCGGAGCCATGTCTCCCTAGTTCGGGCTGCTTCCGATGCAAGCTTCGACGTCTCGCGTTGTAGATTCCTCAGGCTTCCCGAATCCTTCTCAGTCGGGACGCTAAACTGTTTGAACATATCCGGGATTATTGTTGTCAACCTTGCAACTGCTTTTGCAGCCCTGTATTGGGCTCTGTTGTCGCGTTTTGATTCCATTTCTTGTTCCGCTTTACGTGCGAGTTGAGCGCAGAATTCTGTAATCGAATCTAATCCCCGTGTTATCTCCGTGATTAGTTTGTCACGTTCACGTTCTGCTTGGGATAGGTTTGATGAGAGTGATTTCCGCAGCCATTCTTGTAATTTTGAAACTGGAATTTGATTGGCCATGGAGGACACTAGGGATTTGCTAGTCTTCGGATGACGCGGCTTAGAGGTTATGGCCGGATTATAATATGTTCCGTGGCTTATCTTGCGTCTTCTCGCAGAGTGATCAAAATGGTTTCAACTGTTTCTTCTGCTCGGTCGATGCGTTTCGTGATATCGTTGACCATGGCGTCGTACGTTTCACGAGTCGATCTGCCTGCCCTGTACTGGGACCTCACCTGAGTGAGGCTGGTTCGTGACACGTGGATTTCCGCTTCTGCCCTGTCGATTCTTCGAATCAGTTCATCGTACCGTGGGCTGACTGCACGAAGTTCGGCTTTGACTTCCATCAGGGACTTATTGATTTCGTCCAGCCTGAGTTCCATAACTTTCGTTCGTCGCCTGAACTCATGCTTCACCAAACCGCCCCTAGCCACTTCCTCTTCCATGACAACGAGTTCCCTTGATAATGCAAGTCTCTCGTCATACAAGCCAACGAACTCCCTAAGCTTCTCAACGGGAACCGGGACTGCGAGTTCTGGGCCTCGCCTAACCATGACCGCCAATGCAAATGCTGCAATCGCAAGCTCCAGCCCGACGAGCCACGGCAGAGCACCAAACGCTGACGAGAACGGCGAACCATTCAAAGTTAGTCCAACAGTCAAGTTGTTCATCGTCGAGATGCCCTGAAGCGCAAACTCGCGACTGTTTGGGTTATATTCAATGGGGCTCGATATGGGTGACTGCGGTAGAGTCTTGATATCGCCGACGGTAACTCCGTTGGGCGTTATGATTCTGACAGTTGCATTATCGAATAGAAGGTCGTCTCCATTGTTCAAAAGGCCGATGGTTAGGTTGTATGTTCCCCACCAGTTCAGTTGTTTGAGGTAATGCGACGTGGGGAGGTCGTAGGTCAATGTGAATGTGAAGTTCTCCTTAGATCTCACGCCGGAAGCATACCTTGGGGATACCGTGACTTGGTAGGGTGCGGTAGGATTCTGTGTGGTTGTCCACATCGCGCCCACCACGTCATACGCCATAACGTTTGAGGCGCCTTGGGGAAGGGTGATGGCCATGGATGTGATTGGTATGCCGCTGTTGTGTAGGTTGTAAGTGTCCTGCACGTTGAGTACGCCTGTACTGCCGACGGTGATGTCACGCTCAGCCGACGTTAAGTCTACAAGATACTGGTTGACCGTGTTGTACGGAGCATAGAACGTGTCGCTTGAGTAGGCCTTCCAAGGCTTGTACTCCCTGAAAAGAGCGGGTAGACCGTTCAGAGTTACGGTTTGGTAGGGCGAGTTCTGGGGAAGCACGAAGTTTGAGGCTTGCACCGCTACGAACGTCACATTTGCCACTCTAGCGTCCTGCGTAAGAATGGGCGCCGCTGTAAAATTATACTGAAAGCCGCCAACGACCTCTGTTATCAAACCGCCCATCAGCAATGCCACTCTGAATTCGTAAGTTTTGTTAAAGGTCAAATCTTCGGCGAAATGAACCCGCATCCAATAGACGTCTGGGCTTGGGTTGACGTCGCCGTCTACGGTTAGGGTTCTTCCCGCGCTATCCTTTGAGAGCACATAGTACACGTTGTTTCGATACAGGCGTGAAAAGCCGAAATCCAATGAGGATACTGGGGTTGAACCGCTGTCATAATGAACTCTGTAACTGTCCAAAAGATGCAAGACTCCCCACTGCCCTAGGTCGACGATCCTCACGACATCTATCGTCAAGTGCGGCTGTGGGTCTGCGTGGAGCGGAGCAACCATCCCTAGAGCCAAGACCAAGACTAGGGCAACTACTGCTAACTTCATTTTCAACTTCAGTTTGGCTCCGCTTTCATCGGGTTCCCCGAAAGGATTGTCCCGTCAATGCGGAGTTCAATATTTATTCATTCTGCTGCCTAGGGATTGATTCAATTTTGCAAAAGTGATGAGTGCCACTCGTCGGGAATATCCCTCATTTTCTTCGCTGGAATTCCTGCGAAAATTGTTCGCGGGGGCACATTGGAGTTCACCATTGCTTGTGAACCGACGACAGACCCCTCCCCCACAATGACGCCTGGGAAGATTAGTGCGTTCGCTCCGATGCTAGCGCCCCTCTTCACAGTCGGCCCAACCAGTTTGAATGGTTTCTGGGCGACGTACTTGTCGTTTGTGAAGACACAGCAGGGCCCAAGGAACACCCCGTCTTCCACAGTCGAATAGGTGCAAATGTATACCCCAGTTTGAATCGAGACCTTCGCCCCTATCTTCGTGCTTCCATCAATCACTACGTTGGTTCCAATTTTGGTTCCCTTGCCAATCGTCACATTCTCTCGGACTAGCACGTTGTGTCCGAATGCGACATCGTCTGCAGCCTTCACGTTCGAGTAGAGTGTTGTTCCAGGCCTCAGGATACAGTTCTCGCCGACGGTGGTTGCTTTCTTCCCCTTTATTCTGTGCGAACGTGCCATTTCCCTAAGCTCATTAGCGGCTGGGAACCCAATTATGCAGTTCGGGCCGACATAGGTACCTTTCCCGATAGTTACAGGCCCATACAGGAC
>JBAVCK010000002.1:0-2953 GCA_049586635.1 Bathyarchaeia archaeon | reverse complement strand
CTGCTAAACAACGCCGATAAACAGTCACTGAATCTCCTTTCACTCCAATCGGGGGAAAAATCTCCAGTACCTGATGTCGCCAGTCTGCCGAACGACGCATGAACATCATCAGCACCCGTGCGCCAGTAAGCTGTGCAATGGTAATAACTCCAGCCCCCAGTAGTTCAATTTGCCCATTGAGAAAGTCTATCATAACCGGCCGTGCGCTATCCGCAGGAGCCATAGGATCGGCAAAGTCAGAATGGTCTAGCATAGATCCGACCAGTTCATTTTGGCGGAGCAAGATGGCGACATGAGGCGCTATGCCAAAGCTTCCCTTTCGACGCAGAATGTTCGGCCGGTATAGATGTGGTACCACTGGCCTGTTCCGGTCTAAGCGATGCAGCCACCTGCCTATTGGTGAAAGGTTGCGGTCGTCATCGTACGACCAACGGGCAATGAGACTGATAGGGAAACCAAAGGAACCAAGCAATGAAAAACAACACTTAACGGAGCCGAAGTGCGCGCTACACAGAATCGCCCCTTTACCGGCGGACAACGCAGCCTCGATATGCTCCAAGCCACGCATCTCCACTAGCCGAGCCAGCGCTCGACCGTTCCCGGCAAGCCGCATCGCGTCCACTGTCTCACAGGACCGCAAACGAAAGAAATCACGAACTACGCGGGATCGCTCCTCGGGACTTAGTTGATTGCCAAGGACATGCTTGAGAGCGAATGTGATTACCTCTCGCGAAGACTTATCGAACCAATAGCGGAAGTCGCCACGCAGAACGGCAATACCATAGGCCAAGGGCGCCGGCAGGAACGCCACGAGTGGGACCACGATCTGGTGATACCCAACTAATTCGGCGCGCTTAAGTGTCTTGGACGTTAGTTCCACCAATTGAGGAACCTAAGCAAGATCGATGCTACGAGTACAGCTAACCCGATTCCTAATAGCTTTTATGAAAAGCCGGGCTGTGTTAAGTTGTCGACCCAAAGAAGTCAGAAGTTGTAGCCGCTGCTCGCGAACCAGCTCCTGCGATGAAAAAGGTGCAAGTCGAGTAGGTTTCGTTGATGTTGGTCCGACCGATCCGTCGACTGTTTACCAAGTGTCGAAGAGACCTGTGCTCGACATTGTCGAGCGAGAAGAAAACCTGTACCTTTACTATTCCGGGTATCATTCGAGATCCATGTCCTCCAACTATTGATGGATGTTGCACTCTTGGCGGCGCTGGTCTTGGTTTTGTAGTTTCTCGACCTTTGATGGGAATTCGATTCATGGGTTTCAAGGGTTAGCAAAAATACTTGCACCGTCAGAGTAAACCTTGTTTTCGGCAAATAATGTGGGTGAAGTGAGATTTAGCGGAAAGGTACCTGTTCTCAGCAGCAATGCGGGACCGATGGGAGTCGTTTCCACTTGTAATAGCGAGTTGCTTATGCTCAAGTATACATACTGGTCCGCAAAATCGCATTCTGAAGGAAGCGTTGGCCCGTTTGTTCCGTACCCACCATACGAAGTCAGCACATGGACCATCGAATTGAAATCACCGCATACCAATTGGCCCGCTGCCCCGTACGCTCTTACCCACTGTGCCGCCGCAATGTCTTCTGAAAAAGTATACCAGCCGTAATAAGGAAGTGCCACACTCAAGTTTGAGGAGTTTGCCATTCTCTGTTGATCTAGTACTAGGGATGTCGGTACATCTGACGTGACTGACCAAACCCAACCAGATGTGAAAAGTAGATAGGAGAACAAAATGGTTGCCGCCAAAGAACTTCCGATTCGGATCCGTATCCGATGTGCTGAGACAAATGTGAACAGCCATTCCAGACCCGCAGTGATCTTAGCCGTGCAGAGGTAGAAACACGGCGCTGTCACGATTAGTGCGACCTGATAAATCCGGGAAATTTGGAAAGTGCCGGCGAGGTACGGAACGGCTATTGACGCGAATAAGAATCCCAGACAAATCGCCATGAGAGGCATTAAAACTCTTTCGTCACGGGTCTTCTTCCTCTTCCCCATGAAGAGCAGGAATCCACCAATAATACATAATAGGACAAGGTACTGGGTTCCCCTGTTCATCAAGTGCAAGATTCCAGTGTTTACACTGCTTAACCCTAACGCATTAACAACCTGCCACGGTCTCGTAGTAGGGGCAAAGAAATCGCTCAAGCTTGCTGATACAACTACTAGGTCTCCTGTCAGAGTCTGTAGAACGACCCCGCCAGCCGCTAAAAAGAACCAGCCTAAGCTTACGATAAGTGAAATGCCAACGATATTGAGGTCGGCGAGTGGTCTAATTCGCAAACGCGGTATCTTGGAACAGGCGAAGGAGACGCCCACTAAAAGGATATAGATTAAGTCGAGAGAGTAGTGTGCCATTCCAAGTCCAATGGTCAATAAAAAGATCAGTAAAGAACTCGGGCGCATCTTCCGGAGTGTAGGCGAGAGCTGGACCCATAGTAATACAACCAAGATGAGCTCAGCAATCATCTCCCGATTGAGTTGCATTAGTTCAACATAAGTTGATGTGTAGGATAAGAAAACGAAAACAGAAACGAAAGCGGCTTCAGGGCTCACGATCTTTCTGTAGATCCGGTATAGAAGCATTGGCGCCACTGAAAAGATAAACGGATAGACGATCTTGAATATGAGTGTCAAGTCGAGAGAAGTAACACTGCTAATGATTGCGGGCAAGATGGTTACGCTAAGGGCAGCAGTGTATAGGATGTTGACATTTGGCAGCCACGCGCCCTGTTGCGCCACTTGCTGGGCTAAGGCGAATTCTAGCTGCGCATCGTCTCCGAACATGTAAGGTGAGCTCAGGCTTGTTGATAGAAACAGGGACAGAGCGACGGCACCGATGAGGACTACAAAAAAAGAGTCGGCGAATCCGGCTCGTAACTTCAGTCGAGCAACGAAGACCGATGCTCCTACCAATAGGTAAACCAGGAGTAACGTTTCGTGACT
>JBAVCK010000001.1:0-8573 GCA_049586635.1 Bathyarchaeia archaeon | reverse complement strand
GCCTCGATCCCCAATCAGCAATCGCCCTTCAGGAATTTACGAAGAAACAATGCGATGAAGGTGTCACAGTAATTTGGACAACTCATTACATGAGTGAGCCCGAGAAGATCTGTGACCGGGTTGGTATCATGTTCGCCGGAAGGTTAGTGCAGGTTGGGACTCCGAATGAACTGAAGCATAGTGTAAGCGAACTCTCGATGGTGGAAGTCGAAACCCCCGATTTGTCTAAGGCTCAGCTCGACAAGGTGAAAATCAAGCTTAAGATAATGAAACATGTCTGCAATGTGAAGTATGTAGATTCGAAGCTTCTAGTCAGCTGTGAACGAACAGAGACGCTTGCCGAGGAAGTTGCTGGCGCGCTACTTAATGTTGGAGCCAAGATTAGGACGATTAACACGAAGGACCCAACGCTTGAAGAAGCGTTCATTGCTTTGACCGGTGGCGAAGAGGAAATCGACAGATTTCTTGAAGGTGCAGGACAGAAAGCATAGAATGCAGTCGATTCTCAGATGGCGTTCGTAACCTTTCTGGCTGATTCTTGGGCCGTTGCTGAGAACGAGTTTCGTCAGTTCCGCAGGAACAGGAGCGCTATACTCATCTCGCTCGTCGTTTTGCCATTATTCTTCACGGTATCTCTAGGGGCTGGTCAAGGTGGAGCAGGCACCACGTTCTCTCCAACTGCCAGTATCCCAATCGGGTTCGTAGATAACGACAACTCGGTTGCTTCAATCCGCCTCTTACAGACCCTTGCTAGCTCGCCGGATTTCCATAATCTGGTACAGAGCTACAATGAACAAGCCGCAATAGCCGAGTTGGGAACGAAACGCATCTATGCTGTAATTGTTGTCCCGAAAGGATTTCAAAACGATTTGAATAGTGGGAGTCAAGCAAATGTCGTCCTCTACACGGACGATAGCGAACCAGGGGTCTCCGACCAGATCCAAGCCACACTCACTGGTTATGTGCAGAATTTCGATCCTAACGTTGAGGTTCAACTCCATCTAAGCCAGTTGCAGCGGCGATCTGTGGCTGGCGTCGGGATTGTCAGTAAGGGGGCGGTTTTCGCAGGTTTCAATGTCGGACTGACCATTGTGCTTGCTATAGTGCAGATCTTTGCAGGTTTCTACGAGATTGCAGGAGGGATGTCTCGGGAGCGAGAGGATGGGACGTACGCACGCCTGTTGGTCTCACCTATCCCGATGGGCTCAATAGTGTTGGGCAAAACACTCTTTGACATTCTGTTGAGCATCATTCGGACTTTCACGGTGCTGGGGATTTCCATTCTGGGTTATGGGGCGAGGCCAAGCACAGATATCCTCACCCTGCTAGCTCTGTCTTTGATTGTTGCCATAGTTACGATGGGCATAGGTTTCGTGGCGGCAGCGTTGAAGATGGGGCAGCGGGCCGTAGTTATCACAGAATTCTTCTTGATACTCTTTCTGTTCGCTTTCAGTGGCTTAATCATTGACAATAACCTCTTGGTCGGCGTCTCTCAAGTGATAGGCAACTTATTGCCATTCACTTATGCATTCGACGCACTGAGGCGAACCATTCTACTCGGCAGGCCTTTGCTGACTCTCACGCTCGACCTTGAGTACCTGATCGGATCCATAATCGCGTCCTACGCACTCGCCCTTGTCCTGCTTCACCTCTCTCGGGAGCGACTCATCACATGAAAACTTTCATCCTCGACACCCTCAGCATTACAGAAAAAGAACTGAAGCAACTCCGTCGCGATCCCGTGTCGCTCGCTCTAACCATCATGTTCCCTATCCTCCTGATCGGGATCTTCATTGTCATTGTAGCCGCATTCAGCGCTACAACCCATAACGTACCAGTCGTAGTTGCTGACTTAGACGGAACCCCCGCCTCAAATGCTCTGATCAATGAACTGACCAGATCCCGTTTCATTCATGTAACGCAACTGGTCCAGACCGAAGCTCAAGCATACCAGGAGGTCTCCAATGCTCAGGTCATCGGTGCCATAGTCATACCGCAAGGATTTGGTGTCGCACTCGCTACCGGGAACGCGTTTGTCATAATCTCTACGGATAATTCGAAGTTGACCTCTTCAACATTCGTCTCTGCTGCCGTGAATCAAGGCGCACAGGACCTTGTTAATCAGGTAAGCCTCGGTGAGGGAGGGGTAAACTTCGGGCTAAAGGTGGCCCCAATCCAGGTAATCACAAGGCCTCTGTCAGGGCGCCCTCCCAGCGGTGACCCAATTCTACCAGGCTTTCTGGGGATGATTGCAATTCTTGGAGGATTCGACGATATTGTGAACGCGATTAGTCGGGAGCGTGAGCGTGGTACCTTTCCTCGTTTAGCCCTTTCCCCAGTTAGTCTGCTCGCTGTCTATTCCGGTAAGATGTTTGCGACAGTTGTCTTGACGGTCCTAAGAACGGCGTTGATGCTGGTAATCTTCAGCCTTTATGGGCTCGTTATTCGTGGAAGCCTTATCCTAATCTTCCTAACCACCATCCTCATCGCTGTCTTCACATTATCATTAGGCCTGACACTGTCGGCAAGGATTCGGGGGTCGGCGACACTCACTGTTCTTGAAATAGCAATGACTTTTCCTCTGTTCACCCTAGCTGGAACTACGAATTCTCCACTTATGCTGGCGCCTGGTGGTAGGGCAATCGCGTACAGCCTACCATGGAGTTACGGGAGTGATGCCCTCCGGCGTTTGATCTATCTGGGTGCTGGACTAAACGCTATTTGGGGTGACCTTCTCATCCTACTCATAAGCAGCCTAGTGCTGATGCCCATAGCTATTGTGCTCTCGAAACGCACGATGTAAGATTAGGCTAGTTTCTTAGACTACTTTCCTCTACGTCTCCTGCGGAAATGCAATACTAACCCTAAAACCGTGAATGTGGTCAGCAATAATGCGTAGAAGCTTGGGCTCTCAGAGATAGGTATGCCGCTTTCGTCAAGTATTATGTTGGTTATGCTGCTCGCTTGGCCTTGTGACACTGCGAGGTCTAGGGAGCGAGACAGATGCCCCTGATTCGCGCTTGTCCACTCGGTAAAGGTTGCGTGGTAACTGCCAGGGTCAAGGTAGCCATCAAACCACCCATCCCACGTGTACCAGTACAGACTTGCGCCTTGTCCAGCGAAAGTAATGCTAGTCCAGCTCGTCGTCCGATCGTCGTGGTCCCAATCCATTCCTAGGACTAGTCCACTAACATAACCCCTCAAATCGAGTTCAAATTCAGCTGAAGCTTCGCCGCCTTGGGGTGCATTCGAAATCTTGGTGTACGTCATTTGTCTGTACGGGCCGAGGTGGTTGTATGGATAGAAGTAGGGTGACTCACCTTGCAAGAGGGCTGGGACGGGCGGGTAGTTGCTAGTCAATGTAGACCAGTTCACAAAGTCGACCATGACGGTCCATTCGCCGCCATATGCGCCGGGGTGGTTGGAGGAACCCCAGATTCCATGGTCGGGGGAGAACAGTGTGGCGCTGCGCACGCCGGCAGATATGCCCAAGCTGGTCGGCCCTGTACTCGGCTCTACGTAGCTGAAGAGTCCTGCTAGGTTCGCATATTGCAGTGTCTTCGTCCCCGCGGGGACCGGTCGCTGAAGGAGCTTTATTCCGTCAGCGAAGAATCCAGCGTTGGATTTGGAGGCTAGCGTGCCCGCGTCGGCAAATACTGTGGCGGCTGCGATCAGTGTGTCTCCGTCGTCAAAAACTCGAATCCGTACTGAAGAATTGTAAGGAATTCCTGAGAAGGTGTTCTCTGTCTTGAAGACCATGCTTATCGTCAAATTGACGCCAACAATCAATTGAATGTTTGTATCAGCTTGCGACCCCAGCCATGAAACGGAGACGATCACATTGCCCAAATCGCCGAGGCTGGCCACGTTGTCTTGTACGTAGCCGTAAGTCCAGGTATTCAAAGCGTAGACTCCGGGGTAGATGGCCAAAGAGGAACGAAATGAGCTTTGCCGGTATGAACTGGAGCTGTACAGAAAGCCTGTACGGAAATTCTCTTCGAGAAACACGGTTGTCGCCTCATCCTGAGCTGGGTCAAGTGATGTCAAACTCGGTAAGTCAGGGCCGTATCTGTCGACTAGCGTGGAACCGTTGGTTACGAGCAGGCTGGCTCCTGGACCAAAGTCTGTCTGCCAACCCGACCAGGGCAGGTTCGTGAATTTGGAATTCTGGGTGGGCAGAACCCATTGTTTGATCTTAGAATTCCAGAAGTAAATCACGTCGATGAAATTCTTAGATGAAACATCGTATACCAGTGTGCTAACAGAGGCGCTATTCCACACCCAGTTTTTCGCGGTGGCGGGTTGTTCCCAGTCGACGGAGAAGAGGGTTGTGTTGATTTCGCCCCCCCGATACATATGGGTGCTTACGCTCGGTGCCCCTATTCCGATTGAGACGGTTGTTGTCAGCGGCTGGTCCAAGTAATCGAAGGTGGTGGCTGGAGGCAATGCCTGGATATACCCACGCATGTAAACTCGAAGGGTGTACGTGTCAGTTGGCAGGCCATAATCGAATAGGTCTCGATACCTGGCGAGTGAGTACCTTATGGATGCTCGCGGGTCAGCTGGAGAAATTAGGCCAGAAATTGGGCCAGCCATCCCCAACCCGTTCAATGTTATGGTGGCTTCGCTGCTGGTGGAGGTGACTTGTGTGAAATTGAGGGCGGCGAATTTTCCATCGCTCGCGTATGCCTCCACAATCAAGAATCTCGCCGGGTCTGGGCCTCCGATTGGTGCGTCTACAAGCGTTCCAGCTTGGTCGTGGAAGTGGACTGTGATACTGATGGTTGATGATTTCTGTAAGTCGATGGGAAGGAACACGTTTGTAGAGAAACTGTTTGCAGGGACTTGGAAAGCGTAATCGATGAGCTGCGTTCCATCAACTGACGTCTGAACATATCCGTTCACAAAGGCACGAACATAATACATTCCTGGCGTGAGACTATCGGTCCAAGTTGCGAAGACCTGCGGTACCATCCCGGAGAATTTGGCTGGTGCACCGTACGCCCCCTTCGCGCCAAATTGGAAGACAAAATCGCTGCTGGTGGAACCGAGGGAAGTCACTGGATTCGCGTTGCCTAACGGGTCCACCCACCACGGTTGCGCAGGCCCAACGCCGTTGAAAATGCCGAACGGGTCTTTGAAATTCGGGCCTACGGTGAGGGTGTAGTAACCGAGTGGCCCTTCCCATGGGAAAGCTGCTGACCTAGGGTGGTTTGGGGCGGCCAATCGATTGCCGGCGAACTTCGCATTCCCTGTCAAATATGATATGAATGGTGCGTGGGTCAGGTTTGCCGGGGAATATGTGACGATGCTATCGGTGTCGTACGTGTTACTATTGTAAATCACCACTGTAATCGGCAATTGACCAGACCACGGAAGAGACCCGAATAACCCCTTCGAATAGATTCGTCCTCCAACCTGGGGCCCAGCCTGCAAATAGCCGTCAAACCTTAAGGATTGACCTCGGTTAACCCGAATGTTCGCCGCGATCTGTTGCTCAGGAAAGCCTGCGGCGGAAGCGTAAATGTCATAGATTCCGGGAGCGACACCCTCAATCTCAAAGTGACCCTGCGAGGTCGCGTTAAAGTAACCCCAAGCCTGCACCGCTCGCCCAGTCGATATGCCCGTTACGGGATTAGCTGCAACCCCGACCGCCCTAACTCTTCCGGGGAGGTTCAGCGGAAGCCCGTATAAGCTTGGGTTCGATTGGTCGCCGAACCTAACTGTTCCCGATATGAAAGCCGGGTCAACCTCTCCCTTGACGAGGAGCACAGGCCAGTTCTCCATGGGCATTGTGCTGTTTATCAGCTTCGGAAAGGCACCTTGTCTGTGAACGGGAAAATGATTGTCAAGAAACATTTTGAAGAAATACTTTCCCGCAACTTCGGGCGCTCTCATTTGGTTAATGCGAAGGTAATACCACTCTGACCAACCTCTCGCGGCGGTGAATGTTATGTTGTTTGGAGCTGTGATGAATACGATCCATGAGCCGGGTTCGAAGGGATCGTTTCTGTCCGCTCTCGTCACAAAGATGTCTGCGTAACTGTCCGTGATCGTGGTTAGTATGTTGGTGTTCTCTCCGTTATCCCAGTTTACGCCAGCAGCGGGCTCAAAACCATCCTGGACGATAGTGCCGGTCTTATCGAATACAGGGGCTGGGATGTACAAAGCTAGTGTCGAGTACTTGAAGTCGCCCGGGTATGCGTGCGGTTGGGAGAAGTTGATGGCAAAGATTAGGTCGCCGACGCTATCGTGGTCGGGGGTCGAGGTTAGAATTGCACCCTCTGGTGCGTACGCGTCAGCGGCTTCCTGCAATGGTTGTTCAAAGTTTGTGTAGGGAGATTGATACCCTGGTGGGTTAGATGGATTCCCACTGTACATGTTCAATCCGCTTCCCGGCCACACGTAGCCGAGCGGACCGGGCACGTGTGCTTTCCCGAATGTGTTTGTCGGGTTCAGTTCATGGTCGTTGAACCTGAAGTACGGGTTCGAACCATTCAGGTCTCCAAGAGTGGTGTGAGCATAAACGGGAGCAAGGAGGCTCGTAGTTAATGCTAAAATCAGAACCACGGTGACCCATCGTCGAGCCAAACCTCTCTCTGCTCCGAACTGGGTGTTGCTCCCACGACTCATTTCATTTCTTCGTAGACCCTGCTGCTTTCATTCTGCGCTTTCGGAGGAAGAAGTAACCCCCGGCGCCAGCGATTACAATCACGGCCACGATGATCAGGGAGGTTGGCACTCCGGGTGACGTAACTGTCAAGGTGATGCTTTGAGTATTGTCGAGGGAGTTGTTATCCTGTGTCCAATCAAACCTCAGGTCTAGAGCATACTGCCCCGGCTGAGCCTTGCTGTCAATGTCTACTGTGAAGAATGCGACTTTGGTCTCCCCCGCAAGCATCGTACCTAGGAAATCAGTTAGGGTCCCTGTGAAGAAGTTGCCAACTCGCATTTCTACTCTAACAGAGTCCGCCTTCACGGACCCTGCATTCTTTATCTCAACCTTAATCACATCGCCCGAGTCCCCCGCGTGTACTCCAGTCGGTGTGACGCTTACAATGTCGAAATTCACTTTCTCAGCCAAATATAGCGGAACCTGTCCGATCGGGATTAGGTTATTACCGGTCTGTTCGCCTAACACAACTTCATACTGGCCGAACTGCGCGTCGGCCGCCACGTCTACAACGAAGTCAGCTTCCGCCGTCTGTCCAGATAGTATGTTTCCCACGTATATGCTGTCAGAGCCGCTTGAGGATGCTGTGAACGGAGGCGCTAGGGCTAATCGGAGTTGCAGGTCTTTGGCTTCGCCCCTACCCGAATTCACAATGAAGACTTTGACGGCGACTTGTTTGCTATCGGGGTAGACCTTCGTTGGAACTGTAACAACGTTCTGAATGTGGAGTTCTCCGTTCCAAAGCGGGACATCTACCATGAGGTCGTTGTTGATTTGTTGAAGTTCGCGTGCAGATTTGTATGAGACTTGGAGGTCGTAACGGTAGATTCCTTGTTTCGCATTCGGATCCACGCTGACCGTATATGCTAAAGTGAAACTGGCTCCAGCTGCCATGTCGCCAGCTACCTTCGATGTTGAACTCAAGTTATACTGAGTGTCACCCGCATAGTAGGTGTACGTCAATGGTGGCCCGATTAAGAGAGTGGCATTTACTCCACGTGCTACATCATCTCCCACATTGGTTATTATGATGGAAAGTTGAGCGTTGACGTCCCCGGGATGAGCTGTGGTGGGGTCCATTGGGTTTGTGCCCCAATAGACACTTGTTACGACAACATTAGCGAGCCCAATCGCATTGACGGTAGGAATAACATACCGTGCGGAAGCACTAACGGCGAGTAGGCAGGCGACGGCGACGATTGTGGCAATCCGAACCTTCA
Source organism: Bathyarchaeia archaeon (assembly GCA_049586635.1). GTDB lineage: Archaea > Thermoproteota > Bathyarchaeia > 40CM-2-53-6 > 40CM-2-53-6 > FEN-987. The sequence goes on along the minus strand of JBAVCK010000001.1, from coordinate 680 downwards.
AATTGGCTTCCTCTTCTAATCCTTTTGTGACTTCCGAGTAGACGGGATTTAAGGTTGCGCTTCGAGAACTAATCTATATTTCCTTTGTTTCTTAACCTGGCAGCTGGGCTTTAAGGTTGCGCTCAAAAATCGGTTGATTGGCCGTCGCGATTTGACTACAATCCGCGTCTAAACGCGAGTTGCGATAATATCAGCATCAAGCCAGTGAACGCCCCCAAGAAGGCGAAGTCGCCTGCGACCGCCGCAAATCCCGCCCCATTGTACATCAGGAGTCGTAGGGCATGAACCGCGTAGGTTTCTGGGTTGATTACCGATATCTCCTTCATCCAAGTGGGAAATCCGTCCAGTGGGTATATCGCGCCGCTTGTATAATACAGAGTCAAGTTGATGGGAAATGATGAAACCCTGTAAATGTCGCCTGACGAAAATCTCACCGCGTAGGCGGTCATCATAGCGATAAGTCCCAGTGAGGTGAGGACCAGTGTGAACATTGTGAGTGTTATTCCTATAAGGTCTGGTGTTGGCCAGATGCTCATGGGGCGAATGCCTGTCACTATGATGGCTAAGAAAAATAGTGCGATCGATGAGATGAGCGCTTTAATGACTCCTGCAAGTAGGACACCGAGGATGATCTCATATTTTTTCAGAGGTGTGACTAAGTATCCCTCGATTATTCCTCT